>JANOFA010000260.1:0-1276 GCA_031413355.1 Gemmatimonadota bacterium
CCCAGTACCGCCCGGCACATCTCCTTGGTGCTGGTCTTCCCGTTGGCACCACCGATCGCGACGACCGGGCCGGTGATCGCGCGCCGGCGCAAGCGGGCGAGCTTCCCGTAGGCCTCGAGCGTGTCCTCGACGGGGTAAAACACCAGGCCGGCAACGGCTGCCGTGCCGGCGCGAACCACCACTCCCGTCGCCCCTGCGTCCCGGGCTGCGGCGAGGTGATCGTGCCCATCGAAGCGATCCCCCTTCAGGGCCACGAACAACGCGTCCTGGCTGATGGTCCGGGTGTCGGTGGACACATGGGTGTACACCGACGGAGGAAGTACGCTGGGCAGCTCAAGCGCCTCACGCACCAGCGCGTCGGTCCACCGCATCAGGTCGCCCCCAGCTCGCGCACGATTCCGCGCTCATCGAACGGCACCTTCTCGGTGCCGATCACCTGGTAGGTCTCATGCCCTTTGCCGGCGAGCAGGACCGTATCGCCCGCCACCGCCAGCTGCAACGCGGCGGCGATGGCCGCACGACGGTCGACATGGCGCTCATGCTGCACCTGTCCCATCCCCTGCTCCACATCGGCGATGATGCCACCCGGGTCCTCGGTCCGCGGATTGTCCGACGTGACGACGGCGACATCCGCAAGTGTCGCGGCAATGCGCCCCATGACCGGACGCTTGCCCCGGTCCCGATCCCCGCCGCAGCCGAAAACGACAATCAGCCGGCCGGGAGTGAGGGGGCGGAGCGCCGTGAGGGCGCGCTCCAGCGCGTCGGGGGTGTGCGCGTAGTCCCGAAGCACGACGGTGGGGTGCTCGGCGATGCGTTCCATCCGGCCGGGCACCTGTGGCGCGCCGGTCAGGCGCGCACCGATCTGCTGCAGCGGAATCCCGAGCGCGAGCCCGCAGGCCGCGGCGGCCAGGGCATTGGCGACATTGAACTCGCCCAGCAGCGGCAGACTCACCCGGGTCGGACCCGCCGGCGTGTCCAGCCGAAAGGTGCTCCCCGCATTGCCCTGCTCCAGTTCAGCGGGACGCACATCGGCCCCCCCGCCGAACCCGAACGTGATGCGACGATGACCGTGCGGCAGCGCCACCCAGGCGGGGTCGTCGAGGTTCACGACCTGAACGCCCCCCGGCCTCGAGCAGGCCGTCGAGCGCAAGCTTTGCCGCCAGATAGCGCTCCATCGTGCCGTGATAGTCGAGATGATCGCGGGTGAGATTGGTGAAGACGCCGACCGAAAAGCGCAGTCCATCCAGCCGCCCCTGGTCGAGCGAGTGAGACGAGG
>JANOFA010000261.1:0-1127 GCA_031413355.1 Gemmatimonadota bacterium
ACGTACCCGGAACGGGAAACCTTGAACAAGGAACGGAAGGAGCGCCAGCCGAAAGCTGCAAAGCTACTACCGTCGGGGCAACAGTCTGGAGTCAAACCCCGATGTGGCGGTGGCGTTCCGCCGGAGGCATCAGCCGATAGCCAGAGGCCATCAGCCATCAGCCGACAGCCATCAGGGATCAGCCGTCAGCCGTCAGCCGTTGGCCGTTAACTGCCGACAATTGCCGGTCTCATGCTGCGGGCCGGGAAGGGACCATGAGTCCTGGAAGATCGGAGCTGATGACGGGAATCGGCACCGGCGGGTCAGGCGCTCCGGGGGCATCCCCCAGGGCCACCAACTCCCGTGCCTAACAGCGCGGTCATCATCCGCGCCCAGGTGCTTGACAAATGAGACTCTCCTCTTAATTTGACCGCGGTTTTTCGGGCGTCGGCGCACGCCCGGCCATCCACGCGCAGTTTCAACCACGTTTTGTGAGGATTGACCAGATGAAGAAGATGCTTGTAGTGGCGGGGCTCCTGGCCCTGGCCGCGTGTGGCAAGAAGGAAGCGGCCATGCCTGCTATGGATTCGACCGCAGCGGCCCCTGTGGTGATGGACTCGATGCCCGGGATGTCCCACGATTCCATGATGCCCAGGGACACCTCGGCGGCGATGTAGTCGGGCTCACGCCGACGCTGGATCATGCGGGGCTGCCGAATCAGGCGGCCCCGTGTTGCTTCCGGGACCGGCGCGCCGCCGCCACCAGCGGCGCCTGATGCGGCACAGCGCGCCGCCGCTACAGGGGTGTCCAGCTGTGGGCGGAGGCCTGGGGTATCCTGCCGCCGGTGACCATAATCAGTCGCTGAGGGTGGGTGGGAAGGGCAGGGCGACCACTCGCGCCGGCGCACCCGCCGCAATGACGCTGCTGCCGAGCGCGATCTCCCGACGGACCAGCCCGAGGCCGATCACCTGCTCGCCGAGCCGCAGCAGGGATGTCACCGCGCCCGCATCGCGCCCCTCCTCCCCGACAATCCCCCGCTCATCCATTGCGGGCGCGCCCTCCCAGATCAGCCCGCGCAGCTCGCGATTGGGGTGCCCCCGGAAGTGCACCCGTGCGACCGTCTCCTGCCCGGTGTAGCAGCCCTTGGT
>JANOFA010000262.1:0-5707 GCA_031413355.1 Gemmatimonadota bacterium
GGACAGTGCGCGCTGGTCTACAGCCAGAGCGCGATCCAATACGACAGCGTGGTGGTCACGGAAACGCCAAGCACCGCGACACTCGACTCGATCGTGGTGGTTCGGATCACCGGCTCGGTGAACGACCCAACAGGAGTCATCCGGACCTTCACTGTCTTGGGTGTCCACTCCATGTTCGCCCGCGTCGGGGCGGAATTCGGCTCGGTGCTCACATTCTACAATACCCAGGCTCCGCCGCCCCCACCGGGCGGAGGTGAAGGCTGCACTCCTGGATACTGGAAGCAGCCCCACCATTTCGACAGCTGGGATGCGGCCTACACGCCGTCGACCCTGTTCTCGTCCATCTTCGAGAACGCCTACCCGGGCAAGACCCTGCTCCAGGTGCTCAGCAACAACGGCAACTCGACTGGCCTGGATGCCCTGGGCCGTCACACCGTGGCCGCATTGCTGAACGCCGCCTCGAATGGCGTGAACTATGATTTCACGGTCACCGACGTGATCAACCAGTTCAACGCCGTCTACCCGGGCACCAAGGCGCAGTACGTTGCCCAGAAGGACATCTTCGAGCCGTTGAATCAGCAGGGTTGCCCGCTCAACTGAACGCGGTCCCACCCGGGCAGTGAAAGCGGCGGCGAGCTCAGCTCGCCGCCGTTTTCATTTGCTTCGCTGACCTGATCAGCTCAAGCCGGCGGTGAGCCGGTGGCGCGGGACCGGAAGCGCCCCGGATCAAATGGAGACAGATCGAAGCGTGATCGACCGTCGACTGCAAGATCTGCCAGCACTTCGCCCACCGCACTCGCGAACTTGAAGCCATGCCCGGAGCAGGGACTGGCCAGGAGCACGCGCGGCTCCTGCGGATGCGCCCCGAGGAGAAAGTGCCTGTCCGGAGTGTTGGTGTAGAGGCAGGTGACGGCGTTGCCGGGCGGGAGATCCGCTGCCGGAATGAAACGGCGGAGCAGCGTGCGCAGGGCGCTGATGTCTGCCGGGGTCACCGTGCGATCGACAGTGTCTGGTGTGGTCGTGTCACCCTCGTGATGGCACGCCGTCTTGAAGCCCTCACCCTGATCGGGGATGCCATAAAAGGTCCGCTCCCGCTCCCACTCCCAGATGAAGACCGGCAGCGACGCGGCCAGAAACGGCGCGCGGACCGCCGGCGTGAACCACGCCATCACCTGGCGCTCGACGGTGAGCGGCAGGCCGAGCTCACCACAGAGCTCAGTCATCCACGGGCCGGCGGCGAGGATCAGCCGACCGCAATCGATCGGTCCCGCCACGGTCTCGAGCCTGATGCCGTCGCCCCGTGGCGACCACCCGGTCACCCGGGTATTCACCCGCAGCTCCGCGCCGGCGCGCACCGCCAGCTCCAGGCAACTGGTGACGCAGGCTTCGGGATCGAGCACCCCGGCCCGCGGCTCCCACACCCCCACCGTACCTTCGGGGATCACGAAGGCTGGCAGCCGGGTCCGGAGTGCCGCCATCTCCAGCAGCTCGTGCGGCAATCGATGCTCGCGCGCGCTGCGGAGCGCCCCCTGAATGAGATTGCACTCCGCCGAGCCGAGCATGACGCCGCCGGTGACCTGCAGCAGCCGCCGGCCGGCATCACGCTCGATCCGGTCCCACGCCTCATACGCCGCCTGCACCAGCGGGACGTACACCGGCGATTCATAGTACGCCTCCCGGATGACGCGGGAGCGGCCATGGGTGGAGCCGTGCGGATGGGGAGGAGAGAACCGATCGAGACCGATGACCCGCACCCCGCGCCGGGCGAGGGCCAAGAGGGCCGCACTGCCGGCGGCGCCGAGGCCCACGACGGCCACCTCGGCACTGGGTGACACGCTAGAGACCCGGGTTGCGGTACCGCTGCAGCAGGAAACGCTGCTCCTCCATGATCACGCGGAGCGGGACGCCCTGCTCGAGCCGGGCGCAGACCTCGCCATCATCGAGTCGGAGGACGGTGCCGCGCACATCCACGGTCTCGCCGCGCTTGAATCGCACAGTACCTTCGATCTCAAATCCTGGGGTGGGCGGAGTCGCCTCCCCGAGGCGAAAGCGGATACCGCGCTCGGAAACGTCGACGACATCAAAGGTGTGCCCCTGGACCAGGAGCTTGGGTCGCGCCACCGTGGGGTAGGCGACACGATAGTGCTCGCGTGGATGTTGCCAGCCCATCGGACTACCAGAGCAGGCCGGTCCGGCGCGCCACCGCGGGACCGGCAGGAAGGTTGCCCGACAATTCGTTCTGCCCCAGGTCCAGACACACCGCCGCCTCGTTGCCCTTGACCCGCAGCACCCGGCCCGCGACGGTGACACTCCGATCGGCCGGAAACCGGATCGTGGCGCGCAGGATCTCGCCGATGGTCACGGGGCGCTCGGGGTGCTCCGGCATCCGGAAGCGCACCCCGCCAGGGGAGAGGTCGAGGATCTCGTAGCTCTCCGCCTCGGTCTCGAGACGGGGCGCGACGCGCCCGGCAAACGAAAGCCGCGGGTGCAGCCGTGGGATGACAGCCATCAGGTGTGCGTCCTCCGGTCCAGGTTCAGCGCATTTCCGGTCGTCAAGGAATGGCGATCCGGATCCGAGATGTCCAGCAGGTCGAGACGGGCGACCGGGGTCTCCGCCAGCCGGAGCGGCTGCCCGGTCCCGAAAAGGAAATGCCCAACGCCAATGGTCGCAAGCAGGTGCGCCAGATGATCCTCCGGCGGCCCCCAGATCCAGGCAATATCCCACCAGCAGCGCAGCGCCTCATCCGGCGTGAGGCTGAAATGTACCTCCTCGATGAATCCCCGGTCGGCATGGGTGATAACCAGGCGGGTCCGCGGGGCAGTGCGCGCCCAGCTTCGCACCGCCGAGGTGGGCAACTCCGGCGCGACATCGAGCGGATGCCGCCCGCGCACGTCCTCCAGCCGCACCGCCGACACGAATGGGAGACCCGCCTCCCCGCAGGCCTGGACCAGCTCCAGCATCTCGCGGCCCGCAGGGGCGAGGCCGAGTTGCCCCGGATCGGCGCGCACTGCGACCGCCCCTTCCTCCACCGCACGGCGCAGGTCGGCTTCCCAGTCCGGCAACCCCGGATGGATGACGGGCACCGGCCGCAGCCGCGGGTAGCGACCAGCAATGCCATACAACTCGGCGTGACTCTCCGCGGGGTCCTTCCAGTACAATGATGGCAAATGGGTTGCCCAGGCGGTACCGATGCCCAGCTGGTCCATCGTGGCCAGCAGTGCCGCGGGCTCGACGCAGGGCACCGGTCGCCAGGGCGACGCGCCCAGGAACGCATTGACGTCGATCACGCGAACGCTCCTGCGGGAAAGAGCCGGACCGCGTTGCCGGAGCGGATCAGCTCGGCATCCGCGGCCGAGAGGATCCGCTCGAGGTGGCGCAACTTGGCCCACCCGGTACAGAGCGTCACGTCCGCCCCCCACACCAGGCGCTCGGCGCCCACCGCGCGCAGGCAGGCCTCGAGCATCCCGCCATCGGTTCCGCTGCCGGAGAGATCGACATGGACATTTCCATGGGCGCGCACGGCGCGGAGGGTGTGCAGCCAGTCGCCGCCGCCACCGATGTGCGCCAGAATGAAATTGGCGCCCGGATGGCGAGCCGCGAGGCGGCAGAGTTCGACACCATCCGACGCCTCCTGACCGGGCCACTCCCGGCGCCGATGCTGCCAGATATGGTGCAGCACGGGGAACCCCAGTGCGGCCGCTGCCTCACACACGGGGTCGAGTAGCGGGTCATCGGCCCGGCGACTGGCGGCCAGTTTCAGCCCGATCATGCCCCCCGCGGCGCCCGTCGCGATCTCCGCCAGTGCGTGGGCCGTGTAATTCGGATTGACGGTGACATATCCGCGAATCCGGCTCGGGTGCTGCTGCTGGAGCGCCCGCTGCGCGGCGTTGGCGATGGTCAGGTCGGCTGGCGACGGGAAATAGGTGGGCGAGTGCCGGCCCCAGCTGCCGAGGATGGAGGCCACATGGAGCGTGATGCCCATTCGGTCGCCCGCCGCGAGTCGCCGGCGATTGAGTTCGGCCCCATCGGCCCGGGCGCCTTCACGATGGAAAAAATGGGCGTGCACGTCGATGAGCATGGCGGAATCTTGGGGCGGACGGGGGGTGGCGTCCAGAGGCGAGCCGCTCGCGGCTAAAGCCGCGGCTCGGCGGCCTGTCGCTGAAGCGACGTGGAAGTTGTTCGAGCGAGCAATCTCTGGTTCCACCCCGGGATCACTTGATCCGGATGTCGCCGGGGCTGATGGTTCACATAGTCCATCACATCCGTGAGGGCACGCGGACTGACGGACTCGACGTTGTAGCCCTTGTCCCAGCGAAGCGGCTCGCTCAACAGGCCGTGACACTCACGTGCACAGAGTATCGAACTGCCGCCCTTGGACCGCTGGACGAGACGGGCAATCGAGGTGGCCGGGTTCAGCCGGACCACGAGGTGGACATGCGTAGTCACCAACCCGATCGCCAGCAGGTAGGCCCGCTCCTGCCGAGCGATCGCCGGAAGGAGGCGCAGCAGGAACTCGGCCCGTGAGGCATCAATCAGCGGTGCCCGCTGGCGGGCAGTCCACGTCAGGTGGACATAGAGGCGGTGGCGCATCCCGGCACGTTTGAGCGCGTCCACCAGGCAGTCGAACCAAAGCGACGCACCTCACGTCAGTTTACTGACAGACCGCCGAGCCGCGGCTTCAGCCGCGAGCCCACGCGGTAACGGCGGCTACGGTGCCAGCATCGGTCAGCGCCGCGGCAGCAGGTTGCTGCAGATCTCATCCAGCGCGCCCAGCACCCGATCGACCATCGAGGCGTCGTGCGCCAGCGACACGAAATTGTAGGCGCTTCGCTTGAACAGGATGCCGCGCGCGGCCATCCGGCGGGCGACCTGTGCCCCGACCTCGTCGGAGGTCCACCGCAGGTAGCACATCGTCGGCACCCCCGGGGCAGCGCCGATGAACCCGGGATAGCGGGCGGCAAGCTGCACGAATCCGGTGTGCAGCGCTGCCCCGACTTCCGCGAGGTAGGCCGGCACCTCGTCCCGCACCATGACCTCCACCGTCGCCTCGGCGGCGGCGAGCGCCACCATCTCGGTGGCAAGGGTCGAGGAGATCCAGGTCCGCCGGGCCTGATCCATCACCTCGCGTGATCCGCCCACCGCCGCCAGCGGGAAGCCGTTACCCAGCGCCTTGCCCAGCACCACCAGGTCGGGCTCGACCCCGAACACCCGGGCCGCGCCGCCCGTCGAGAGCCGGAATCCGGTCTTGATCTCGTCGAGGATGAGCAGGGCGCCCGCCTGTCGGGTTTCCTCTCGCAACATCGCGAACCACTCCACCGACGGCGCCCCGTCCACCACCGGCTCGATGATCACGGCAGCGAGGCGGCTGGCGTGCCGCCGGATGAGCTCCCGTCCCTGCGTTGCGTCGTTGAAGGGCATCGCCTCGCTCAACCCGAAGGTCCCCTCTGGTACGCCCGGCGTTCCCGCCGGCTGACACCAGTCGAGCCAGCCATGGTAGCCGCAGCGCAGCACCAGCTCCCGCCCGGTCGCGGCCCGCGCCAGCCGGAGGGCAGCTGCCACCGCCTCCGCCCCCGTCTTGAGAAACCGGGTCCGCTCCATCCACGGCATCAGTCCCGCGAGCCGCTCGGCGAGGCGTTCCTCCGCCTCCGGTGGCAGCGGCCCGACGACCCCGGCATCGATGGCGGCGTGCGCTGCCGCATTGACCTC
>JANOFA010000263.1:0-1460 GCA_031413355.1 Gemmatimonadota bacterium
AGCTTCCGGCAATCGCCACGCCAGCAGCGAAGCAAGCGCGAGCACCGACGCATACGGCCCCTCATGCTCGGAGGCGTCGATCTGGACGGCTCGACCTGGAACGTGCCGGTGTGCCGATCGTCGGCACTTCGCCCGACAGCATCGACGTGGCCGAAGCTCGCCACCCTCAAGGCGGTGCTCAAGGACAAGCCCGCACTCCTCCCGCTTAACGAGGCCGCCTTTGCCGCGGGCCTTCGACACACTTCTGAAGTACATGCATGACCCCTGGCGCTGCGCAGCCCGGATTCCTCTCGGAGCCTGAGATCTATGGCCTGCTGGCACGGGCCGGGCTGAAACCACCGCGTCATGGAATGCTGGGCCAACCGCTGCCCTTCGAGTCCAACGAGCCGATCGTGCTCAAGGGGCAGGGAAGGGGCCTGCTCCACAAGTCTGAACTCGGCGCAGTGCGCTTCCTGCCGTACCACCTCCCGGAATTGCAATCCGCCGCAACAGAGATGAAGCTCCGTATCGAAGCCGATGGTTTCGAGTGGAGCGGGGCACTGGTCTGCGAGCGCATTGCCATCGCCAGAAGCGATGGCTTGCCGACGGAAGCATTTGTCTCCCTCACCAACGGGGAGGGGGGCTGGGCATTGCTCTTCGGTTTCGGAGGGCTTCAGGCCGAGGCGATCGCCAAGCCGGTACCGCCGCTCTGCTGGCCGATGGCGATTGTGAGTCCTGAAACGGCTCTCCAGGAGTTGCGCCGGCACCTGCTGGGTCGCATCTGGTTGGGTGCGCTCAGGGGCACGCCGGCCCTGACGACCGAGGCTCAGCTGCTCACCTTCCTCGACTCCCTCTGGCGGCTCCGTGATCTTGCCGAAGCCGGGGAGCTCGATCTGGTGGAATTGAATCCCGTCGCGCTCGACAACACCGGCCAGCCACGTCCGCTCGACGGCGTCGGCCGACGAGGGACGGCCCCGCAACGCCGGCGGGCACCGCCATCGGGTTTTCTGACCGCGCTCCTCGAGCCGCGCCGCGTGGCACTGGCCGGGGTGTCTACGGCGGAGGGCGGAGTTGGCCGAACGATCCTGGACAATCTTCGTCGCTGTGGCGAGCTCTCCAGCAATCTGGTGCTGATCAAACCGGGCCACGAACAATTCCTGGGTCTGCCCTGCCTGCCGGACGTGGAGGCGCTGCTGGCGGATCCGGTGGATCTTCTGATCCTCGCCCTTCCAGCAAGAGCCTCGGCAGAAACGGTGTCACGGCTGCTGGCCCGCGGCGGTGGCGCGCGGGTGGTGGCTCTCGTGGCGGGTGGGATCGGGGATGGAGCCGACACCGATGGGCTGGGAGTGAAGGTGTCCTCCGAGCTGCAGCGGGCTCGCGAGGCTGGTCGTTGGACGCCTGCGCTGCTGGGTCCCAATTTTGTGGGTCACTGGGTACGGGCTCGTGACCTGGACAGCTCGTTCATCCCGGTGGAAAGACTG
>JANOFA010000264.1:0-1511 GCA_031413355.1 Gemmatimonadota bacterium
AGCTGCCGTTTGCCGCCAATGTGGTCGACGGCAAGGTGTACGGCCGCGGCAGCTGCGACATGAAGGGGGGACTGGTCACCCATATCGCCGCCCTCGATGCCCTGGCCGCTGCCGGCATTCGCCTCAAGGGCGACGTCACCGTGACCGCCACGGTGGGCGAGGAGGATGGCGGACTCGGCGCCCTGAGTACGGTCCTGCGGGGCTACCGGGCCGATGCGGCGCTGGTGACGGAGCCCACCGAGCTGGCGCTGGTGACCGCCTGCGAAGGGTCGCTCGTCTTCCGTCTGACGATCACCGGCCGCGCGGCGCATGCCGCTACCCGGGATGAGGGCGTGTCGGCGCTTGAGAAGTTCATGCCCATCTTTCTCGACCTGCAGGCATTCGAGCGGGACCGCAACGCCAGGCTGCGTCATCCGTTGTACCGCGCCTTCCCCAACAAGGTCCCCATCAACATCGGCGTCGTGCGTGCCGGGAACTGGGCCTCCACGGTGCCGGAGCGGCTCGACGCCGAGATCCGGATCGGGTTCCTCCCCGGCGAGGAGATGCAGGCGTTCAAGCTGCTGGTGGCGGAGCGGATCTTTTCGGTGGCGGAGCAGGATCCCTGGCTCAAGGAGCATCCGCCGGAGATCACCTACTTCGGCGGGCAGTTCATCGCCGCGGAGACGCCGACCGACTCCCCGATCTGCGAGGCCGTCCGCTCCGCGCACCTGGCGGTGACGGGCAAAAAGGTGCGGACGGAGGGGGTGACCTACGGCGCCGACATGCGCCACTTCATCGCCTTTGGCGGGATGCCCTGCGTCATGTACGGTGCGGGCGACATCAAGCTGGCCCATGCGCCGGACGAGTACCTGCCGATCGACGAGCTGATCACCGCGATCAAGGTCGAAGCCGCGCTGCTGGCGGGGTGGTGCGGGGTGGAAGGAAAGTAGGCGCGAGGCGCTGGGTCGTCGGCGCCGGGCAGCCGAGGCCATCAACCATCACTAGTTCGCACCTGCTCGCTCACGCCTCGCGCCTACTCCCTGTCGCCTCTTCCCTGCACGCCCCCCCACGCTTCTGCCAGACCGTCCGCCGCGGCTAGGCTCCGTCCGGAGCGCCGGTATACATCGCCTGGATCGTCTCCTGGTAGCGTTGCTCGACCATCCGCCGCTTCACCTTGAAGGTCGGGGTGAGCATCCCGGTTTCCACCGTCATCTCCTCATTCAGAATCGCGATGCGCTTGGGCTTCTCGAACTGGGCCAGGTCCTGCAGCCGCCCCAGCGATTCCTGTTCGAGCAGCTCGCGCACCGTCGTCTCACGCAGCAGCTGGTTCCGGTCGACGAATGCGATCCCGTGTTCGCTCGCCCAGAGCCGCAGCCGCTCGAAGTCGGGGACCACCAGCATCGTGGGGAAGGGCTGCCGGTCGCCGATCATCACGGCCTGCGCGATGAACGGGGAGAGTTGGGTCCGGCCCTCGATCGGCTGCGGTGCCACCTTCTTGCCACCTGCCGTCACGATCAGATCCTTGATCCGGT
>JANOFA010000265.1:0-10374 GCA_031413355.1 Gemmatimonadota bacterium
AGTCGGCTGCACTATTTCAGTGAGTGGATCAGCGATGGCGCCACCCGCGGACTGGTGCGGGACCTCGGGACCGAGCTGGGCGCAGTGGACGACAGTCGCCCGCTCCGCTTCATGACGGAGCATCGGGGCAGCTACCCTGCCCTGTCGGACGACGCGGTGTACGCGGAGATCGGGGCGATGGAGCGACGGCTCGATGGAGCGGCGCGGCGGGTGATCCCCAAGGAGCGCATTGCCGATATGGCCAACGGCATCGAGACTGGCGATCTGCTCGCCTTTGCGACGGCGACCCCGGGGCTCGATGTGACCCACGCCGCGATAGCTTATCGTGAGGGAGATGGGACACTGCGGGTACTGCACGCGCCGCTCTCCGGGGGTGTGGTGGAGGTGAGCCGGCTGGCGCTGCCGGAGTATGTCGCGGCGATCCGGCGGGCGACGGGAGTGATGGTCGCGCGGCCATTGAGGTAACATTGTGACTCCCCGCACCGGTGTTGTCGCCATCGCAACCGTGTGCCGGCTCATCGAGTAAAGGAGCTCATCATGGACAAGCAGACACTGAATCGGGTGTGAAACCAGTTCCGGCCGACAACTTGACCTGCGGAGGACGGTCGCCTTTATGAGAGCAATACCAGCGATGGGCTCAACTCGAGGCCATGCCTGATGGACCAGCCGATCCGCGGGCTCCATCACGTCACCGCCACCGTCAGCGAGCCCCAAGCGGACCTCGACTTCTACACCGGGGTCCTGGGCCAGCGACTGGTCAAGAAGACGGTGAACTTCGACAACCACCACGTCTACCACTTCTACTACGGGAATGAATCGGGCGCGCCGGGAACGATCATGACCACCTTTCCCTACCAATCGATGGGTGTGCGGCCCGGAACCCATGGCGTGGGACAGATCACGGTCACGTCGTTCTCGGTACCCGCCGGGACGCTCCCCTTCTGGCGCGAGCGGCTCACGGGCGCCGGCGTCGGATTTGTCGACGAGAGATCAGAGTTTGGCGAAGGGACACTTCGTTGCATCGATCCGTCGGGACTCGGCATTCGGCTGGTGGAAAGCCGCGAGGATGCCCGGGCCCCCTGGCGCCGCGCCGGCATCGAGGCGGTGAATGCTATCCGGGGGATTCATGGCGTCACCCTGCTGGTGCGCGAACCGCAGCGCACGATCACCTTCCTCCAGGAGCTGATGCAGTGCGCGGTGGTGGGCGAGGCCGCCGGCGCCACCCGTCTGGCGGTGAATGGCGCCGCGCCCGGGCGACTGCTCGAGATCATGGATGCAGGGAACGCACCCGCAGCCATCAACGGGCTCGGCACGGTCCACCATGTCGCCTTCGCTGTCGACGATCCGGAGCAGCAGCTCGAGGTGCGGCGGGAGCTGCTCCGGCGCGGCGTGCCGGTCACCGAGGTGCTGGACCGGCAGTACTTCCGGTCGATCTACTTCCGCGAACCTGGCGGAGTCCTGTTCGAGGTGGCCACCATTCCGCCCGGCTTCACCGCCGACGAGTCGCTTGCAGAGCTGGGGTCGTCACTGAAGTTGCCGCCGTGGGAAGAGCCGCACCGCACGGCCATCGAAGCCGGCCTGCCGAAGGTGACCCACTCGTGACCGGGCCCATCCCGCCGCATGCCGGCCAGCCGGTCCTCCGGGGTGGCGTGCCGCACGCGCAGGCACGCGCGGCGGTAATCATGATTCACGGCCGCGGCGCCGGGCCCGGAAACATCCTGGACCTGGTGCCGGCGATCGGACATGCGAACGCGGCCTATGTCGCACCCGCTGCGGCGGGCGGCACCTGGTACCCGCAGAGCTTCATGGCGCCCACCGAGCAGAACGAGCCGGGTATCAGTTCGGGCATCTCGGTGATTCATGCACTGATTGATGAGGCAATCGCCGCCGGCATACCGGCCGAGCGCATCATGCTGCTGGGATTCTCGCAGGGAGCCTGCCTGGCGTGTACCGCGGCACAGCGACGGCCCGACCGCTACGGCGGGGTCATCGCCTTCTCCGGCGGGCTCATCGGCCCGCCCGGAACGACATGGAGCGGGAACGGCGGCTTCCAGTCCACGCCGGTGTTCTTCGGCTGCAGCGATCGGGATGCGCATGTGCCGGAATCACGGGTGCGCGAAAGCGCTGCGGTCCTCGAGCGCATGGGTGCCCAAGTCACCATGCGGATCTATCCCGGCATGGGCCACCTGGTGAACGAGGACGAGATTGACTTTGCAAGGGTGTTGCTGGGACGGCTTGCCGAATAGGTTCGTCGCCTTCCATCAGGGACTCACCCGCACCCCTCACCCTACCCATGCAGACACCCCTCACGCCGCTCGCCTTTGCCCAACGTGCGAGGTCGCTCTATGGTGACCGCGAGGCGGTCGTCGACGGCGGCCAGCGGTGGAGCTACACTCAGTTTTTCGACCGGGCCGACCGGTGGTCATCCGCCCTCCAGCACCTCGGCGTTGCGCCGGGCGACCGGGTGGCCTACATCGCGCCCAACACCCACGGGAATCTCGAGGGGTTCTACGCCGTTCCCCAGATCGGCGCCGTCATGGTACCGCTCAACTACCGCCTCCTGCCGGCCGACTGGACCTACATGGTGAACCACTCGGGGAGCCGGGTGCTGTGTGTGCATGCCGATTACCTCGATCTGATCGACACCGTGCGGCATGAGATGCCGGCGGTGGAGCACTTCGTCGCGCTTGAAGGCACGGGGAGGAACTGGCTCAACTACGAGCAGCTGCTGGCGGAGGCGGCACCGGCGTTCACGCGGGCGGAGACGGCGGAGCTGGACCTGCTCGCGATCAACTACACCAGCGGAACGACTTCGAGGCCCAAGGGGGTGATGATCACCCATCGCAATGCCTGGATGAACTCCATCGGGATGCTGGTGCATCACCCGATGACCGCCGCCGACCGCTGTCTCTGGACCCTGCCGATGTTTCACGCCAACGGGTGGACCTTCGTGTGGACCGTGACCGCGGTGGGCGGGACTCACATCTGCGCCCGCAAGGCCGACGCCCCGACGGTGTATCACCTGCTCGCGGCGGAGCGGGCGACCATGCTCTGCGCCGCCCCGACGGTGCTCATCATGATCGCGAATGCGCCCGACGAATTGCCCCGCTCGGCGCCGAGCGGCGTGCGGGTCCTTACCGGTGGTGCGGCACCAGCCGCGCACACCATCGAGCGAATGGAGCAGGAGCTGGGCTGGACCATCACCCAGGTGTATGGCCTCACCGAGACGGCGCCGCTCATCTGTCTCTGCGAACCACGCCCGGACCACGCCGCGCTCTCCGTCGCCGAGCGGGCACGGATCAAGGCGCGGCAGGGCGTCGTCACCATCACCGGAGGCGAGCTCAGGGTGGTGGACGAGCAGGGCGTGGAGGTGCCGCGCGATGGTGCCACGATCGGCGAGATTCTCTCCCGCGGCAACATGGTGATGGAGGGCTACTACCGCGACCCGGAGGCCACCGCGCGCGCCATCGTGGACGGCTGGTTTCACACCGGCGATGCCGCGGTCGTGCATCCGGAGGGGTATCTGGAAATCCGGGACCGGCTCAAGGACGTGATCATCAGCGGCGGCGAGAACATCTCCTCGATCGAGGTCGAGGGCGTGCTGCTGCGGCATCCGGCGGTGCAGGAGGTGGCGGTGGTCGGGCTGCCGCACGAGAAGTGGGGCGAGGCGCCTCATGCGTTCGTGGTGCTCAAGCCCGGGGCGACGCTGACCGACGAGGAGCTCCGCGCCTTTGCTCGGGAGCGTCTGGCCGGCTTCAAGGTGCCGAAGGGGACGACCATCCTCGCGGAACTGCCGAAAACCGCGACGGGCAAAATCCAGAAGTACGTCCTGCGTGGGGGGCGCGGGGCGGTATCGGCGCAGTAGGGCGGCGCTCCTTACGGACTCCGATCCACCGGTCCTGTCGTTTCCAGCGTGTAGTCCCCCTCCCGATTCACTGTCACGATCACGGTCCCGTCCTGGTCGGTCCGCAATACCGTGCGCCGGCGTGAACGGTAGTAGCGCATGGCCCAGGGATCGGGATGGCCGTAGCTGTTGCTGGCCCCGACGCTGATGACGACGACCTCGGGATTGGTCCGCACGATCCAGCCCGGAGTCACGCCGTTCCTGGCGCCATGATGGGCGGCCTTGAGGACGTGTACCCGCGGGATCACTCCTGCATCCAGCCAGGCATTCAGCTCCTCCACCTCGCTGTCGCCGGTCAGCAGCGCGCGGAATCCGCCGCGTTCGACCAGCACGCCGAGGCTGCTGGTGTTTTCGGTGGCGTCGTCGGGATCGAGGGGAGAGGGAAAGACGGAGATGCGAGCATCGCCGAGTTCGATCGGCTCCCACGGCGGCTCGGGGGCATCGATCCCCTCCTCGGTCAGGATGTCCTCGACGGCCTCGGCGCTATAGTTGTCGGCGGTCCTTCCATTATAGAGATAGCGGCCGACGGGGAAATCGGTGAGGACGGCGTCCATCCCGCCGATGTGATCGTCATGGTTGTGGCTGGCGATCGCGGCGGCGAGCGAATCGATCCCCTGCTCTCGCAGCACCAGAACGATGTCGGCAGCCCGGCCGGCATCCACCAGCACGCCGATGTTGCCGTACTTGATGAGGATGGCGTCGGCCTGGCCGACATCGAGGAAGTGGAGTTCGAGCGGGATGCTGTCGGAGTCACGCTGCGCCTCAACCCGGTGAGCGAGACCGAGCTGAACAGCGGCGAGGAGGGCGAGCGTGAGGACCCCGCGCATCTAGTGAACCGTCAGCCCGAGCCCGATCTGCCCGACGTTCGCATCGGTGTTGCTGTTCTTCATCGCAAATCCGTTCCAGAAGGGCGTGAGACTGATGTTCTTGCCGATGCGGAAGTCATAGCCCAGTCCCAGGAGCACACCGCCGCCGGTCTCGGTGGCTCCGGAGGAGCCGGAAGCGCTCGCACGGACGCTTCCGAGCCCGACACCGCCGAGCAGGAAGAAGCCGCCGGTGCTTGACGGGTAGAAGCGGATCAGGGCCGTGACGGTCCCAACGGTAAGGGTGATGCCACTCTGCTGCTTGGACCAGCCGTTGGTCCCGACGCCGAGCAACACCTTCTGGCTGAGCGAACCGCCGAGGGCCAGCGCGCCACTCACCGCCCCTTCGCGATTGCCGCAGTTATCACAGCCGAGGCTGCCGTAGCCGAGACCGACATTGAACCAGAATCCCTGTCGCCGGTGGCTGGTCTGGGCGGAGAGGAGCACGGGGAGCGCGAATAACATGGATAGGCACAACAACGCGCGCACGGCAGTTGGACGAGACATCTGATCCCCCTTGAAGTGGGCATCGCCTGGGCCCGCAAGCCGGGCTTGGCTCGTAGCACGGACGTCGTCCACAGTGCGGCACGGAGGCGGCAATTGCAAGCCCGGCGTGGATGGAGAATCGTTCTAGATTCCGGCCATCCTCAGCCCGGGCCGCCGATGCCGGAACGCGAGAAGCTGCTGTTCGTCTGCACCTTCAACATGAGCCGGAGCCACACCGCGGAGTGGCTGTTCCGCCGGCACAGCCGGATCGATGCGCAGTCGGCGGGCACCCACCCCTCCGCAATCACCCGGATCAGCGAGGCGCTGCTCCGCTGGGCCGAA
Organism: Gemmatimonadota bacterium; assembly: GCA_031413355.1. Classification (GTDB taxonomy): domain Bacteria; phylum Gemmatimonadota; class Gemmatimonadetes; order Gemmatimonadales; family GWC2-71-9; genus JADJOM01. The sequence continues at coordinate 5,596 of JANOFA010000265.1, forward strand.
CGGGTGGTGGTGATGGAGGAGCACCACGCCGCCTTCCTCGAGGAGGAGTTTCCCGAGGCGATGACTGGGCGGGAGGTGATCTGCCTCCAGATCCCCGACGACTACATGCCGATGGCCGAGGATCTGAAGGCGATCCTGCGGGAGCGGCTGGCGGCGGTTGGGATTGTGCCGGACGAGATTGAGGAGGAGGAGGCGCCCCCCTGATGAAGCAATACGTTCGGCGGGATTTCCGACTGACGGTCGGGCGGGGCCGCCCGACCTACGCTATCGCCAGCAGCCCCCGCATCTGCTCCCGCACCGCTTCCGGCTCCAGCACCTCCGCCTCCGCGCCGAACTGCAGCACCTCGCGCGCGAGCCAGCGGGGATCGGCGACGGAGAAGCAGACGACGTAGCGCCCGTCCGGGCGCTGCTCTCCCGACGGATACCGCTCCTCGACCCAGCGCCTGATCTTCGCGCTGAAGGCGACCACCGCCGTCACCTCCGCCTGACCGGAGAAGAGATCGCGCGCCCCACCCACGAATGCGAAATCCGCCTGCGGCTCGAAGGTGTCCGCCAGCAGCGTGGCGCCCAGCATCCGTTCCGCGCGGAAGTGGCGCTTGGCCCCGGCCTGCTCGCACCAGGCAATGACGTAGTGATGGCCGCCCCGCTCGACGACCTGATATGGATGCACCACCCGCGTGGTCGCTTCGCCGGTGCTGCCGCAATAGGAGAGCTCCAGGCGCCGCGATTCCTCCCGTGCCCTCCGGGCCAGCGCGAGCACCTGCGCCACCCCTTCGCCCGGTGTCGGGCCGATGGCCCAGACGCGATCCACCTCCCGCGCCTCCGGGGCACCGCCGAGGAGTGCGCCAAGCATTCGGGCCAGGTCATGCCCAGCCCGACCTTGCAGCAGGCCAAGCATGACGGCCAGCGCCTCATCGCCGGTGAGACGGAGCGGTCGGCGAAAGGCGCCGAGGCTGCCGAGAATGAATCCCTCCGCAGTCAAGGCCACCTGCAGATTGTTGCTGCCGAACTGCGGGCCTTCGGTCAGGTTGAGGATGAATTCGAGGTCTTTGCGCACAACCGCCACTGTGACACCAAGCCGCCGGGCAGCGGCGGCATAGGTGACGGCCACCTCGCGGTCGCCCTGTGACATCCAGGCCACCAGGGAAATGAGCCGCTGTATCTGCGCTTCGGCGATGTCAGGCATGGATCAGCGGTACAGTGCGCGAAGGCGATCGCGCTCCGCGGCGAGTTTGTCCCGGATGTCGGCCGGGTCCAGCACCTCGACCTGCGCGCCGAAGGGCAACAGCCAGCGCACGAACGGATCGACCGCCCGCACCTCAAAGGCGAGCAGCGCTCCCCCATCCTTGTCGGTCAGTTCGAGAATCTCCCCGAGCCCCTCCGTGAGCACCCAGCGAGAATGCGGAAAGGCGATCCGCACCCGGACCCTGACCGGTGGGTCCTCGGAGAGCTCCCACGGCGCACGATCGAGATAGTGCCGCACCGAGAAATCCTCCGGCACGGTGAACCTGGGCTCCCGCTCGAGCAACTGGGCGTCCCGCATCCGGCTCACCCGGAAGACCCGGAGCGCTTCCTTTTCCCGGGCGCGGGCGACGCAGTACCAGATGCCCCAGCTGAGCAGCAGGCCATACGGTTCAATGACGCGCGTGGACTGCACATCCCGGCCGATGGAGTAGTAGTGGCACGCCACCGGACGCTGCTGCTCCACCCCGGCGCGGAGCACGCTGAAGACATCATGAAAGGTGGCGTCCACCGGCGCGGAGAGCGCCAGTTCACCCACGGCCGGCTGCAGGCCGGGAAGATCGAAGGAGAGCTTGCGGAATGCTGAAGTGGCGGAGGCGCCAAGCGCGGTGTCGCCCAGCGCCTGCACCCGCTCGGCGGCGCGCCGCAGGATCAGGAACTCCTCCGGCTTGATGGAGAGCGAGGGTAGCGAGGCGTACGGCCGGCCACTCTGCGGCCGACTGCCGCTCAGTTCGAGATAGGGGAGATAGAGATCGGCGGGTTTCAGCCGATAGCCATCGACCTCCTGCTCGGTATGCGAGGCGCTGATCTTGGGGCCCGCCTTGATGCTGATCCCGAGCTTCTGCAGTTCACTCTTGTCGCGCTCGAACTTCCGCCGCACCGATTCCCGGGCGGTCTCGTCACCGGTGGTCCAGTCCCGTTTGTAGTCCTCCACTTTGGTGAAGATTTCCTCCCGGGCCACCGGCGCACGATGGTCCACCAGAAACGCCAGCAGATTGAGCCAGCGCTCCGCCTTGGTGACTCGGCGGATCGCTGGCTTGGTGCTGGCGGCTCGGGGCCGCTTCGGGGCTGCGGGGCGTTTCGGCATCAGGCGTTCAACCGCTTGAGGAATCTCCGCGGGCGAGCGAAAGGCGCTGGTGTGGTCACCGAAGTTGGCACCCCCCGGCGCCTCCGTCCAGAGCGACGATCACTCGCGCGGCTTCCGCTTCCTCCGGCTCAGCTTTGCCTCATCCACCTCCCGGCCCTCCTTGCCATATGCCGAGCGCGCGACATGGTACTTCCGGTCCGCGGCAGAATAGAAATCCTCCCGGAGCCGCGACGATTCCGCCAGCAGATCCTGCCGCGCATCGCGCAGGGCGGCATCGGAGGTGCTGGCGGGAATGAAGGTGGCGCAATCCGAGAGCACCCGGCCGGCCTTGCGGAGATCGCCGCTGTCGGCAAGGCGAATGGCCTCGTCGCGCGCCCGGGTCACCTCAAAGCGGAGGAAGGCGGTCTCCACCTCCGGCACGACGTGATCCTGGCTGTCGAGCGTGGCCATGACCGGCATGGTGATCGTGCTGTGCTCGACACCGGCCGCGCCGAGAATGTCGGCATGGACCACGACGCGACCGAGCTCCACGGCACCGAGATCGCCCGCATTCTCGACGTGGAAGATCAGGCCGAGGGAGCGGGGCTGCACCGCGTTGAGATCACCAAGGCGGATGCGCCACGCGCCTTCCGGCGTGCGGTCAAACGGGAGTTCGGGGACGAGCGTGACGCCCGCGACGCCCGGATGCGCGAGTGCCACCTCGACCATGACGTTCTGGGCGGAGAGGCTCACCAGCCCCTCGATCTCTCCTTCGAAGCTCCCGGTCATCTGGTCGGCATGCTCGACATACCAGAAGCGCCCGCCGCCCGCCGCCGCCATGGCGGTGAGGAGGTCTTCGTTGAAACTCGGGCCGAAGCCGATGCAGGTGGTGGAGATCTTTCCTTCCACCGCACCAGCCGAGAGGAGCCGGAGCGCAGGCACCTCGGTGACGCCGGCATTGGCCTGGCCATCGGTGAGGAGAAGAATGCGATTGGTGCCCGGCAGCGGGTCGCGGGAGAGGTGCCGGTGTCCCTCGAGCCAGCCGCCCGAGAGGTTGGTGCTGCCACCTTCACGGATCCGGCGGATGGCGTCCTGGGCTTCCAGACTGTTGCCGGGACCGGGGCCGTAGAGCAGCTGGACATCGTTGTCGAAGGCGACGACGGTGAGCCGGTCGGTGGCGCTGAGGTAGGAGGCGAACCGAAGTGCCGCCTTCCGCGCCTCGCTGAGCGGCTCCCCGGCCATGGAACCGGAGCGGTCGAGGACGAGAGCGACGTTGACCGGGGGACGCTGGAGGGGCTGGTCGCCGGTGAGGCTCACGAGGAGCCCGACCCGGTGACGATCATGGGTGGCGGCAAAGGTGGTACTGACAGCGGCGGTGGTCTTCATCTGCGGGCCTCCAGAGGCGAAGTGGATGACCGTATGATAGGAGGGGGGTGTGACAGTGGGCGGTTGGGCGATTGGGCGGTTGGGCGGTTGGGCGATTGGGCTGGTAGGTCGGGCCTCCGTGCCCGACTAGCGATTAGGCGATTAGGCGATTAGGCGGTTGGGCGGTTGGGCGATTGGGCTGGTAGGTCGGGCCTCCGTGCCCGACTAGCGATTAGGCGATTAGGCGATTGGGCTGGTAGGTCGGGCCTCCGTGCCCGACTAGCGATTAGGCGATTAGGCGATTGGGCGGTTGGGCGGTTGGGCGTTACGGCGCCTCGACCTCCACGACGCCGGCGCACCAGCCGACTTTCCGATAGCCGCAGTAATGGCACTCCATCGGAAAGCTGCTGAGCGACGGATCGCCGGCTCCAATCTCGGTCATGACCGTGAGCGAGCGCTGGCGGGCGCCGGCACGGAGTTGATCGGTCACCGGCTCGGAGACCTGGATCGCGGCCCGGGAGAACTGAAAGGCGAAGCGTTCCACCGGCCGGCCGGCGATGGCCTCCGCGGCTGTGACGTAGACATCCCGCTGGGGAGCGTAGTGGGCTGCACGATCCGGCGCGGCGGAAGCGGGGATGGCGCTGGTCTTCACATCGAGCAGCACCATTCCCCTGCCCTCCGGCGCCGCAAGGTCGAAGATGCCTTCGGTGAAGCCCGCCGCCCCGGCCAGATGCAGGAAGGACAGCTCCTTCCGCGCCAGGGGGTGCGTGACAATGGCGTGATAGTCGGCATGACCTGCGACGCTCGCGACTTCCTGCCTCAGCTTCTCTCGATAAGATCCGCCTTCCACTGTCTCCGGCGGCGGCGCCTCCGGATCCCATCGGCGAATGGCATCTTCGAGCAGCACATCAAGCTCACTCTCTTCCGCCAGCCGCTCCAGCACCGAGTGGACGATCTGCCCACGTATCACCGCGCCGGAGTAGCCAGCCCCGCTGCGATCCACCTCCGGCTCCCGCACGCCGGCCACGTACTTGAAGTGGTGCTTCACGGCACAGCGCGCATGGGCCAGGAACTCGGTGGCGGAGTGGCGCGGGCGGCCGAGGGGG
>JANOFA010000266.1:0-1479 GCA_031413355.1 Gemmatimonadota bacterium
GCTGGACGGCGAGCGGCTCGGCGTCGACGACAACTTCTTCACCGTCGGCGGCAGCTCGCTCACCGCGATCCGCCTCATCGCCCGGCTGCGCGACCGCTTCCACGTGGAGATGCCCGTGGCGAGCTTCTTCGACGCGCCCACGGTCGCCGGGCTCGCGGGCTCGCTGGTCCGCTGCCAGGTGCAGCAGGACGAGAACGCCGCGGAGTCGATCCTGCGCGAGGTGGAGGCGCTGCCCGAGGCGCTGCTCGACGAGGCGCTCTCCCGCGAGCTGGGCCTGCTCGGCTGGGAGGACGCATGAGCCGGCTTGCCCAGCGCCTCGCGACGCTCTCCCCGCGCCGCCGCGCCCTTCTGAGCCTCCGCCTGGCGCGCCTCGCTCACCAGAGCGGCTCGGCCGCGATGGATCTCCACGCCCTGCCGATCCGGCCGCTGCCCGCGGGCTCGGCGCGGCCTCTCTCCTTCGCCCAGGAGCGGCTGTGGTTCTTCGACCGCCTGGAGAGCCGGCTCGGCGTCTACAACATGGCCTACGCGCTGCCGCTCGGCGCGACCGATCCGATGGTGCTGGCGAGCTGCCTGGAAGAGATCGTTCGGCGCCACGACGTTCTCCGCGCGGTGTTTCCGGCGGGACCGGAAGGACCAGTCCAGGAGATCACCCCGCCCGGCCCCTGGCCGCTGCCGGTCGTGGACCTGGCCGCGCTCCCCGATCCGGACCGCGAGCGGGCGCGCGCGAACTCTACGTCGAGTACAACGCGCTCTTCGCGAAACACTGGCAGGAGACGAAGGCCGAGGCCGTCACCATCAACCAGTCGCATGGCGGCTCCGGCAAGCAGGCGCGTTCCGTCGTCGATGGCCTCGAGGCGGACGTGGTGACAGCCGACAGCTGACAGCTGACAGCTCGCAGGTGGCAGGTGGTAGGTGGCAGGGAGCAGGGAGCAGGCGGTAGGCGGCGGCGGGTGGCGGCGGGTGGCGGCGAGCTGAACGCTGAAAGCTAACGGCCAACGGCTAATGGCCAACGGCTAATGGCCAACGGCTAATGGCTCACGGCTGATCCCTGACGGCTCCCGGCCGAATCTGCCGGGCTCGGCGCGAGGACCAGCCCGTACTTCTCCGGATGACTGCAGACGATCGCCGCCGCGAGAATCTTGGGAACGTATTCCCGGGTCTCGTCGGGCAGCAGTTTCAGCCGATACAGATGCCAGAAGTCGCGCTTGGACTTCTTGAAACCACCCGGCGTCTGGGCCACTTTGCGCAGCACCCGGCGCACCCCGTTCTCCCCCTTGTTGTAGCTCGCCATCGCCAGCATGAAAGCGTCCTCCCCGAACTCCGCCAGCAGGCCGGCGAGGTACTTGGCCGCCGCCCTGGTCTGCAGTGGCACATCAGTGCGCTCATCGACCGTACCATCCACCCGGAGCCCGAGACTCTGCGCCGTCGTCCGGGTCATCTGCCACATGCCGCGCGCGCCGGCGGAGCTCTTCGCCAACG
>JANOFA010000267.1:0-1186 GCA_031413355.1 Gemmatimonadota bacterium
GTGCGAAGTAATAGTAGAGCAACCCGCGCCGGAGGTCCTCGTCGAGCCGGCCCACCATACCCAGGTCGATGAAACCGAGTTTGGGACCGGGGAGGATCATGAGATTGCCGGGGTGCAGGTCGGCGTGAAAGAATCCATCGCGGTAGAGCATCCGGATGATCGACTCGGCGCCGCGATCGGTGAGGTGCCGCCGTTCCTCTTCGGGGAGGGCCTGCGCGGCATCGGAATCGGGGCGGATTCCGTCGAAGAACTCCATCGTGAGGATGCTGCGGCCCGAGAGATCGCGATAGATCTCGGGAAAGACCACGTCTGGGGTATCGGCGAAATTGGCCGCGAAGGTTTCGGCGTTGTCGGCTTCGCGACGGAGATCGACTTCGCGCAGCGTGTATTCGCAGAACTCGGTAACCAGCTGCTTGGGCTGGAATCGGGGAATGATCAGTTCGGCCAGGCTACCAAGCAGGCCGAGCAGCTTGGCATCACGCTCCAGCGTCTCGCGGATGCCCGGCTTGACCACCTTGATGATGACGGGATCCCCCTCATGGGTCGTGGCCCGGTGCGTCTGCCCGATCGAGGCCGATCCGATGGGGATCGCGTCGATCTGCAGGAAGAGTTCCGCGACCGGCCGGCGGAGGTCCTTTTCGATGATGGAGACCAGCACCGGCAGCGGTACGACGGGCAACTGATTGAGCAGCGACTTGAGTTCGTTGGTGATGTTCTTCGGGAGCAGGTCCTCCCGGAGGCTCAAGATCTGTCCCAGCTTGATGTAGGTGGGTCCGAGCCGCTCCAGCCGGCGCCGGAACTGCGCCGCGAAAGTCTGGGCGCGGAGCTCGCGGTCCACGAAGGGGGCGGAGAGCATGGCCACCAGCCGGACCAGCAGGAACTTCACGCCCCGGCCGGTGCCCTCCGCCCGCTCGTGCCGGACGTAGGCCGCCAGCCCGCCGAATAGCAGGCCAAGGAAGTGGCGGTAGGTCGCGAGGAGGCGGGTGAACAGGCCCGGCGGGCTCGTCACCCGCATGATCTCGAAGCCGCGGGCGCGGAGCAGGTCCTCGTTCGTGGTGTCAGCGATTGCGGCCATACTCCTCGTGCGACGACACCCACTCCAGTGACGAGATGGCCGCGGCCAGGGTGCAGAGAATAGGGTTTTTAAAAACAAGTTCAATAAAGGCAGGACTACAAACCACACTGA
>JANOFA010000268.1:0-1259 GCA_031413355.1 Gemmatimonadota bacterium
CGGCAGTCTATTTCAATGTCGAACTTCGAATCAAGCAAACTGTTTTTCAATCGCTCGATCGCTTTTTTGAGAGCGGAATCAAGTGGGCTTTTTAGCCGAAGTTCTGCCGGTCGGCGACGGCGAGGCAGCCGGTGCGCTTGCCCAGCGCCAGCAGCTGCAGCACGTCGGGCAGGCCTGCCTCCTTGAGGCTTCCCTTGATCGCCATCAGCGGAACTCGTCAATGAGACGGTCCGCAATCCCGGGCCAGTCCCACACCATCTTCTCCCGGCTGCGCAGACTCCCGACCGGGGACAGCAATCCGCTGGTGCGGGTGCCCATCGAGCGGCGCGCGGGGGCGGCGGGACTGCCCTCCAGCACCTGCCGGGCCAGCCCGGGGGAGAGCGGACCCTCGCCAGCGTCCTCGGCGGCGAGCACCCGCTGCACCAGTCCCTGCAGGGCGCGCACATTCTCCACCGGTCGACTCGCGAGGTAGCTGGCCAGTTCGGCGTTCGCATCGCCGGAGCGGGTCCGGAGCAACCGGTTCACGATCGCCTCGCGGACCTCCCGGTCCGGCTCCGGCAGTTCCACGACGAGCCCCGCTTCCAGCCGGGTGATCAGCCGCGCCTCCATACCCTGGAGCGCCTGCGGTGCGACCGTCGAGGTGAACACCATCTGCCGCCCGCTCTCGGCCAGCACGTTGTACAGCCAGAAGAGCTCCTCCTGGGAGCGGTCCTTGCCCGCGAGCAGGTGGACGTCGTCGACCAGGAGCACGCTTGACCGACGGAACCGGGCGCGCCACCATGCGACACGATTGCGATCAATGGCCTTGATGAGCTCGTCGACCAGATCCTCCGCGCGGAGGCACGCCACCAGCTGTCCCGGCCCGGAGAGCGCATTGCCGATGGCGTGAAGCAGGTGGGTCTTGCCCACGCCCGCCCCACCGATGATTACCAGCGGGTTGTACTGCGTGCCCGGCGCCGCGATCACCGCCTGCGCCGCCCGCACCGCCATCCGGGTCCCGCCCGATTCGACAAATTCCTCGAGCTTCCAGATCGGCGCGGGGGTGGGCGGGGGGCTTAACCCATCGCGCGCCTTTTCCACTTCGCCGATGGCCTCCTGCAGGCGGTCCGGGTCGCGGAACAACGGCTGCCCCGCGCTGGGGGCATCCAGTTCGCGGGCCTCGATCTCGAGTTCCTGCAGCCGGGCGATATCGGCCTCGAAATCGTGCAGGGTCGCATCGGGATCCAGCGGCGACTCCTCCTCGAGCAGTAACTGCAGCC
>JANOFA010000269.1:0-3702 GCA_031413355.1 Gemmatimonadota bacterium
CCCGCGATCGCCACCGGTCGTCCTGGAGAGCACGACCGCGCCGACGCCGTCGCCAAAGAGAATGGCGGTGGAGCGATCCTGGTTGTCGGTGATGCAACTGAGCTTCTCGCCTCCGACGACAAGCACATGCTCCGCCTGTCCACCGGCGATCATTCCTTCCGCGACCGTCACGCCGTAGATGAACCCGGAACAGGCGGCAGCGATGTCGAACGCCGCCGCCTTTTCTGCCCCGAGCATGGCCTGGAGATAGCACGCGGTCGAGGGCAGCGTCCGGTCCGGCGTGGCCGTGGCGACGATGATCATGCCGAGATCGATCGGCGCCAATCCCGCCTGGGCAAGCGCCAGGCCGGAGGCGTCCCGGGCCATCGTGGCCACCGTCTCATCCGCGGCGGCGAAGCGACGCTCACGGATACCGGTGCGCTCGATGATCCACTGATCGGAGGTTTCCAGCCGCTCGGCGAAATCCTGGTTGGTCACCACGTGGGTAGGGACGTACACCCCCAGCCCGGAGACCCTGGCGATCGGTCGCTGCATCAGACTTGCGGCTCCGCATCGCGCTTGGCGAACTTGGCGCCGATATGCGCACTGAGTTCGCGGACCACCGACTGGTGCGCGATACGAATGCCGTGCTTGAATGCGTTGGGGGACGAGGCGCCGTGGCAGACCACCGAAACCCCCTTCACGCCCAGCAGCGGGGCGCCGCCGTATTCACTGTAGTCCAGGTGGTGCAGGATCTGGCGGATGTCCGGGCGCTCGAGCACGCCGGGCGCCTTGGTCTTGGCCAGGCGGACGAAGAGCTTGCCGACGGACTCGTAGAACTTGAGCACGATGTTGCCGACGAAACCATCGCAGACGACGATATCGATCTGGCCGAAGCGGGGATGCCCCGCCACGATGTCCCGTCCCTCGATGTTCCCGAGGTAGGTCAACCCGGTGGCCGCCCGAAGCAGCTGATGCGCTTCCTTGGCGGCGGCGTTGCCCTTCTCCTCTTCCTCACCGACGTTCAGCAGACCGATCTTGGGCTCCGGTCGCCCGAGCACGTCCTGCATGTAGATCGTGCCCAGCCAGGCAAAGCCGAGCAGCTCGCGGGCGGAGCAATCGACGGTCGCCCCGGCGTCCAGTACCAGGACGGGGAGATCGGCCGAGGGGAAGAGGGCGGCGAGCGCGGCGCGGTCGACCCCATCATGCAGACCGAGGGCGATGGTCGAGGCCACCAGCACCGCACCGGTGTTGCCGGCCGAGACGAAGGCATCGGAGGTGCCGCGCTTCTGGAGGCCGAGCCCGATGGCCACGCTGGACCGGGGCTTCTTGCGGACCGCGGCGAGGGGCTTCTCGTCCATCCCGATGACATCGGGGGCGTGATGCACCTCGATCCGGGAACGGTCGATCTCTGGATGGTTGGCCAGTTCCGCCTCAATGGCGTCCTGACGTCCCACCAGCTGGATGAGGAAACCGGGCGGCAGTTCGGCCAAAGCCCGGCCCGCACCCTCGACTTCGGCCCGCGGGGCGTTGTCTCCCCCCATGGCGTCGAGAGCGATGCGGATCACGCTCAGGCGTCCTCAACCTCGATCATCTTCTTTCCGCGATAGTACCCGCAGGTCGGGCAGACGCGGTGTGGCAGCTTGGGGGAGCTGCACCGGGGACAGCCCTGATGCGCGATGACCACGGCCTTATCGTGGCCACGACGCAGACGCTTGCGGGACTTGGAGACTTTACGTTTCGGGACGGCCATGACAAGCCTCAGTCAGGTTTTGCCGGGGCGCCACAGTGGCACGGCCCGGCGTTCAATTCCGCTCCACACCCGGCACAGAGCCCGGCGCAGTCCTCGCGGCAGAGGGGATAGGCGGTCACCGCGAGCGCGAGTTCTTCGCGCACCGCAGGCCGGAGATCCACGTGAGTCACAAGCGCTGGCAGCGGGTAGGCCGAGGGATCGTCCTCGAGTTCCGGATTGGCGCTGAATAGCACCTCGACATCCGCGTCGAGGGGTACCACCAGGTCATGCAGGCAGCGCCGGCAGGAGGACCGTACCCGACCCGCGATATGCCCCTGCCAGAAATACTCGTTGTCTCCGGTTTCGGATAGCTTGCCCGAGACGGTCACCGGTCCATCGAGTTCCAGTTCCAATCCAGCCAAGGCCGGATCGTCGGCTGGCAGTACGCCAGCCGTCTCTACCGGACCGCGGTCCAGCGAACGGATATCGACCCGAAGCATAGCCGCGAAAACTAGCAGGGACAACGAGTTGGGTCAAGAGAACGGGGTCGGATCAGCCCCAGAGTCCGGCCCGTTCGGCCTCGGTAAAGAAGAAGGCAACCTCACGGGCGGCGTTCTCATCGCTGTCGGAGGCATGGATCGCGTTCTTGCCCTTCGACTCGGCGTACAGCTTCCGGACCGTACCAGCCGCCGCCTCAGCCGGATCGGTGGCGCCGATGACGCCACGGAGATGGGATACGGCATCGACCCGCTCCAGCGCCATCGGCAGGCAGGGTCCGCTGGTCATGAAGGCGACGAGGTCGTTGTAGAAGGGCCTGCCCTTGTGGACTTCGTAGAACGCGCACGCCTGCGCCGGCGTGAGGCGCACGAGGCGGGTGGCGCGAACGACGAACCCCTCCTTCTGCAGGTGGGCGATGATGAGCCCCGCCTTGCCGCTGGCGATCGCGTCGGGCTTGAGCATGCCGAGAGTCAGGTGCTGTGCCACGCTTCATTTCTCCTTGAGCCAGGTGCCATCCCCCGGAACGGCCGGGAGATCATGGTGCTACTTCAGGACTGATTTCACCAGTTCCACGACATCGATGGGGCGCCTCATGACGCGGATTTTCGCCGCCTCGAATGCGGCGATCTTTTCGGCCGCGGTCCCCGCCGCACCGGAGATGATCGCACCGGCGTGACCCATCCGGCGCCCCGGGGGCGCAGTCTGGCCGGCGATGAAGCCGACCACCGGCTTGCGCACATAGGACCGCACGAAGTCCGCCGCGTTCTGCTCGTCGGTCCCGCCGATCTCGCCCATCATGACGATGGCGTCGGTGCCCGGGTCGTCCTGGAAGGCACGCAGGCAGTCGATGAACGAGGTGCCATTGAGCGGATCGCCGCCGATGCCGACACAGGTCGACTGACCGATGCCATTACGGGTGAGGTGATTCACCACTTCATAGGTGAGCGTGCCGCTGCGCGAGACCAGCCCCACCCTGCCCGCCAGACAGATGTTGCCCGGGATGATCCCCACCTTGGCGGTGCCGGGGGTGATCAGGCCGGGACAGTTCGGTCCGATCAGTCGCCCGCCCCGCTCCCGCACGTAGGGAAGCACCCGCGTCATGTCCATCACCGGCACGCCTTCGGTGATGCAGACGATGAGGCCGAGCCCGGCGTCGGCGGCCTCGTAGATGGCTCCGGCCGCGCCCACCGGCGGTACGTAGATGACCGAAGTGTTGGCGCCCGTCTCACGGACCGCTTCAGCCACGGTGTTGAAGATCGGGACCCTGCCCTCAAACTGCTGTCCACCCTTGCCCGGCGTGACGCCGGCGACGACCTGGGTACCGTACTCCAGCATCTGCTTTGAATGAAATGAGCCGTCCCGCCCAGTGATGCCCTGCACCACCAGCCGCGTGCTCTGGTCGACGAAGATGCTCACGCCGCCTCCTTGGCCAGGGCGACCACCTGCTGTACCGCCTGGTCCATGTCGCTCAGTGCCTTCATGCCGATTCCCTG
>JANOFA010000270.1:0-10066 GCA_031413355.1 Gemmatimonadota bacterium
ACCTCGCCGCCAAGTCCATTGACGCGCTGATCGCCAATCTCGATGCCGTGCCCGAAGCGGCCCGCGGCGCGGTCCGCAACAACGGCGGCGGGCACGCCAACCACACGCTGTTCTGGGAGCTGATGGCGCCCGGTGGCGCCAAGGAGCCCCAGGGCGCGCTGGCCGATGCCATCACCAAGAGCTTCGGCGGCTTCACCCAGTTCAAGGACGCGTTCACCAAGTCCTGCACGACCCGATTCGGGAGCGGCTGGGCCTGGCTGGCGCAGAAGAAGGATGGCAGCATCGAGGTGTACAGCACCGCGAACCAGGACAGCCCCGTCATGGAGGGCAAGGTGCCGCTGCTCGGCTGCGACGTCTGGGAGCACGCCTATTACCTGAAGTACCAGAACCGGCGGCCGGATTATGTCGGCGCCTGGTGGAACGTGGTGAACTGGACCGCAGTCGGGAAGCGGTACAGCGGGAAGTAGGGTCTGAAATGCGGGAACGGGGAACGGGGAACCGGAATCTCCGGTCACCCATGACAGCGGCGGCTTTCCAACCACTCCGCCGTTGTCTCCGCCCGGTTCCCGTTTCCCGTTTCCCGTTTCCCGGTTCCCGGTTCCCGGTTCCCATTTCCCATCTCCTCATCCACCGACTCCGGTTCCGCCCATGCCCATGCCTCCCGTTGGCGCTCCGGCGCCTGATTTTACCCTCGCCTCCACTTCGGGCCAAAACGTCACGCTCTCTGCCTTGAAGGGAAAGAACGTGTTGCTGGCGTTCTTCCCCCTCGCCTTTACCGGCACCTGCACCAAGGAGATGTGTGACATCACAGACGATTACACCAAGTTCCAGAGCCTGAATGCGGTGGTGCTCCCGATCAGCGTGGACTCGGTGGCCTCGCTCAAGGAATTCAAGGCGAAGGAGAAGCTGGGCGTTGACCTGCTCAGCGACTTCAAGCGCGAGGTCAGCCGCGCCTACGGGACGCTGATGGAGCAGACCTTCTTTTCCAATCGCGCGTACGTCGTGATCGACAAGGCTGGCACGGTGCGCTGGACGTTCGCCGAGGAGACCCCCGGGACCAAGCGGGACAACAGCGAGCTGCTGGCCCAGCTCAAGGCCATCGCATAGCGCTCCCCGCGCACGGCACCCGGCTGCTCTCGCCCGATCTCACCCTCGTCGCAGGGTGGGACCGGGCGATTCTGCATGGGGAATCGCTGGCGCAGGCAGCAGTCGCGCAGGCGCGTGCGGGTGTCGCGCCCGGTGCCACCGCCGAATTGCTCGCTGGTTGCCAGGCGGCCATCGTGCTGCTGTCGGCCGGGCGGCGTGAACCAGCGCGCTCGCTGATCCGGCTGCTGTCGCGTGCCGCGGCTCAGGGGACCCTTCCCGCGGTACTGGGTCCCTCGTTCGCGTTGATGACACGCGAGTTCGTGGCATGGACCGGCGACCGCGGGTTTATCGAGAAGTATGCCGCTGGATGGGCGGGCAATGGGCGCGAGGCGATAGGTGAACGAAGTGGCGATTGGCGCGAGGCGATTGGCGATGATGCGCTTGCGGTGATCGAATCGGTGGTGCGTGGGGCCTGGGGGATCATCCCCGCGGCGGTCGAGGAACGGCTTGCCATCATGTTGCGGCTGTCGCGCGACGCCGGCGAGATGTCGCTCACGGGAGTCCGGGTCGGGCGGACGACACTAACGCTGCGCTACCGCCGCCGTCCGGGGCAGGTGGTCGTGCGATGCGAAGTCACGCGCGGGCCGGCGCTCCGAGTGACCGCGGCGCTGGGCGGGCCAGCCGGGACGATGCAGGTGAGCGTCGATGAAGTGGAGTTAGGCGGCGGGCGGGCGGTGTTTTGGGCGAGCGGCAGTCATGAGGTGGTGTTCGGGCTGGAGGAGTAGCCATCGGCCATCGATGTCATCCTGAGGAGCAAGGCGACGAAGGATCTCTTGAGGTCGAAGCCGATGTCAGAGTATGGCTCCGGGGCAGAGAGATCCTTCGCTGCGCTCAGGATGACACCCGCTTGTTCCAGTCCTCCTCAGCTACTGTTCGCCCACCGCCCACCGCCTCCCGCCTCCCGCCTACCGCCCCAGGTTCAGCACCAGCATCCTCGGCTCGCTCATCTCCTCCACCGCGTAACGCACCCCTTCGCGACCGAAGCCCGAGTCCTTCACGCCTCCATAGGGAAAGTTGTCGACCCGCATGGTGGGAAAGTCGTTTGCGACGACGCCACCGACTTCGAGTCCCTGGAAGGCGCTGAAGATCCGGCCGATATCCTGGGTAAACACGCCCGCCTGCAGCCCGAAGGTCGAGTCGTTGACCCGGGTGAGCGCCTCGGCCCAGTCGCGATAGGGCTCGACGATCGTCACCGGGCCGAAGACTTCCATGCAGGAGATCTTCGCGCCCGTCGGTACCCCCGCCAGAATCGCGGGTGTGAGCACAGTGCCGGTCCGCCGTCCAGCGAGCAGCACCTCCGCGCCGGCGGCAACTGCCTCTCCGGTCCAGCGCTGTACCCTGTCCGCGGCCCCGGCATCGATCATCGGCCCCACGACGGTCCTGGGATCCAGCGGGTCGCCACAGGCCAGCGCGGCGCTCGCCGCGACGAACTGATCGACGAACTGCTGGTAGACCGGTTGGTGGATCAGGATGCGCTGCACCTTGATGCAGACTTGACCGGCATAGGCAAAGGCGCCGACAGCCAGACGCCGTGCGACCGCGCCGAGGTCGGGGACGTCGTCATGAACGACGGCCGCGGCATTTCCCCCCAGCTCGAGACAGACTTTCTTCTTCCCTGCCACCGACTTCAGGTGCCATCCCACGGTCGGGCTGCCGGTGAACGTAAGCATATGGAAGCGGGGATCGGTCGCGAGTCGCTCCGCCACGGGAATGGGCAGGTGCAGCACGTTGTACGCGCCGTCCGGCAAGCCACATTCCTTCAGGAGTGCCCCCAGCCGGTAGGCGATCTGGGGGCATTGCGGTGGCGGCTTCACCACCAGGGCACTGCCCACGGCGATCGCCGGGGCGACTTTGTGGGCCAGCAGGTTGAGCGGAAAATTGCAGGGTGTGATCGCGCTGATCGGTCCCACGGGAAAGCGGTGGACCAGACCGGTCATCGCGTTGGCGCGGGCGTCGATGTCGAGGGGAATCACCTCACCGCCGAAGCGACGGGCTTCGTCGGCCGCGAGGGAGAAGGTCATGATCCCGCGGTCAATCTCGCCCAGCGCCTGGCTGATCGGCTTGCCTGCACTGGTGGCCAGTTCGGTCGCCAGCGCCTGCCGGTCCCGCGTCAGCGCCGCCGCGATCCGGTCGAGCAAGTCGCGCCGGGCATGGCGTGGCATGCTCCGCATCACCTGAAAAGCCCGCTGCGCCGCGCCGATGGCGCGTTCGAGGTCGTCCGCCGTGCCCTGTGCGGCCTGGACGTTCGGCACACCGGTGAAGGGGGCGAGGATGGTGTCGGTGGCCCGGCCCTCGAGTGGCAGGTGGGTGTTGTCGATCCAGGGCGTCAGGATGGGAACGGCGGTCATAAGCTGATCCGGTGCGGTCGGAGATGGCAGGTCAATCTTGCGGGAATGGCCGACACCGGCAACTTACACCCCGCAATGACTCCCGTCTCCCTGCCGGATTCCTGGTCTGGCCACCGCCCCGTACCGTGGCTTGCTCTCACCGGACCCGTCGTCGCCGTGGGCGCGCTGCTTGGAATGTGGTTGACCGCAGGACGGACCGAGGAGGTGATTCGGCGCCGGACCGATGCGGCGCTGGCCATGCAGGCGGCTGCCTACTTTTCGGTAGTCACCCCCTGGTCGCCCGCGGGATACGATGCGCCCCGACTGATCTCCACGGTCAATGCGCTGGTCGACGGCTCCTTCTGGCCCGGCGATCTCCAGCTCGCGTTGGGCAACGTCGCTCTTGCCGCCGACACGATCGGGCTGGCTCCGCTGCCGCAGGAACTGTTCGATCAACTCACCCGGCCCGGGGTCGCGGTGCGAACCACCCACGCAAAGCGATCGGTCAGTGTCGTGCCTTTCATCGGTCACGATTCGACCACCATCGCGGGATGGGTAGGGACATGGGACTCCCTGTCGCGGCAGGTCCCGGGATTGCGCGGGGACCTGATTTCGCTGCTGGCCCTGATCAGCATCGGTGCGGCGGGACTGGCCTTCCTGCGGGAGAAGGCGACCCGCTTTCGCCTGCTGGCGCTCGGCGTATCCGCCGGTCTGGTCCTGGTGCTCGGTGCCGATCTGGGCTGGAGCGTGCGTCTGACGGCACGGTCGTCCACCGACCTGCGGCTGCTCACTGCCCGGCGGCTGATCGAGGTGGCCGCCACCGGCGCGGGGGTACGCCAGGCGCGGTTGCCCGAGATCGCCGCCGGTCTCACCGTCGTGCCGGTCGACGCGCCGCCGCCCGGTCAGATCGATGTGGCCAGGACGGAGGACGCCGACGGTCCGCGGGCCACGATTGTCGCCGCGACGCCGAGGACCCGGGATGGGCTGCGACTCTCCATGCCGCCGGTCGAGGCGGAGCTGCTGGGCTGCTGGGTCGGGCTGACGAGCTGGGTGCTGCTCGCGGCGCTGGGGCTGGGGGCTTCAGCCTGGGTGTCCCGGCCGAGGGCTGCGGAATAGCGGGGCGGGGGAGCTACTATTTGAGGGCCGATAGGCGATAGGCGATGGGCGGTAGGCGATGGGCGAACCCTTGCCGCCCACCGCCTACTCCCTTCCGCCAGCCCGTAACCAGCACGTGAAATGGAGTCCATGCCAGCCATCGCCACCACACCGGACGAACAGCTCGCATTGATCGGGACGATCGCCCGGATGCTGAATACGGGGCTCGCCGCCGAGGCGACGCTGGCCAGCGTGGCCGAAGCGCTGCGGCGGGGGCTGGGCGCCAGCCAGGTCCAGCTCTGGCTGCGTGAGCCGAATGCGACGACGCTCCGCGCCATTGGTGCCCCGATGCCTGCCGCCGGCCCGCGCACCAGTCGCTCGTTCGCGGTCCTGCCTGAGGCGGCGCCGGAAACGCTGCGACTCCCGCTGCTGCATGAAGGCGAGCGGCTCGGCATGCTGGAGGTGACACCCGTGCCAGTGCCGGATCTGGCGCCGGGACTGCTCCCGGTCGTCGCGGATATCCTGGCGCCCTTCCTGGCCTCGATCGAACTCTCGGAGGACCTGGCCTACGAGGTCGCACTGCGCTCGCGCGAGATCGAGGAACAGCGCCGGTTCATCACGCTCGTGATCGACTGCCTGCCGGTGGGACTCTACGTGGTCGATCGGGAGTATCGCATCCAGATCTGGAATCGGAAGCGCGAGATGGGGACGCAGGGCTTGCGGCGCGATGAAGTGGTCGGTCGGCCGGTCTTCGAGGTCCTGACCCGTCAGCCCGCCGGCCAGCTGCAGGAGGAATTCGACGAGGTATTCGCCACCGGCGAGACCCGCCAGATGGAGCTGGAGGTGGCCGTCGGGGGCGAGCCCAAGTACTACCGCATCAGCAAGATCCCGATGCGGCAGGATGGGGAGACGATTTCCCACGTCATCACGATCGGTGAGGATGTCACCGAAGGGCATGTGGCGCAGCAGCGGATCCTGCAGAGCGAGAAGCTCGCCGGGATCGGCCAGCTCGCCGCGGGGATCATGCACGAGATCAATAACCCGCTCGCGACGATCGGGGCCTGCGTCGCGGCGCTGGAGAACCGGGTCGAGGACGATCTCCCGCCCGCCACCCAGGCGGCGATGCGGGAGTACCTCCAGATCATCGACAAGGAAGTGCAGCGCTGCGAGGCGATCGTGAATGGCCTGCTGGACTTCAGCCGTCCGAAAGGCAAGGCCAAGGGGCCGGTCAATGTGTCGGCGATTCTCGAGGACACCCTCTTTCTGCTCAAACATCATGAGCGCTTCAAGCGGATTGACGTCCACCGCGAGCTGGCGGATGATCTGCCCACGCTGACCGCCAACGGCGAGCAGCTCATCCAGGTGTTCATGGCCATCATGCTGAATGCCATGGATGCAATGGAGCAGGGCGGATCCCTGACGGTTCGCTCGGGGCATGGGACCATCCACGACGATGAGGTCGAGGTGGAGATCGAGGATACCGGTATCGGCATGCCGAGGTCGGAGCTGCCCAAGATCTTCGAGCCGTTCTACACCACCAAATCCACCGGGCGCGGCACCGGCCTCGGCCTGTCGATCTGCTACGGGATCATCGCGGAGCATGGCGGTCGCATCACGGTCGACAGCCAGCCCGGTCGCGGCTCGATCTTCCGGGTCTACTTCCCCGTGGTGCCCCGACCGGGAGACTGAACCATGAAGATCCTGGTGGTGGAGGACGATCGAACGGTCGGCCCCTACGTGGTCCGCGGCCTCGCGGAGCAGGGATTTCAGGTGGAGCTGGTGGCGGACGGTGACGATGCCCTCGCGGCAGCGACGCACGCGGCCTATGACCTGATCATCCTCGACTTGCGCCTGCCGGGCATGAGCGGATTCGACGTGCTGCGAATGCTGCGCGACCGTGGCAACCCCGCCCCGGTCCTCGTGCTCACCGCGCAGGATGCGGTCGATTTCAAGGTCCAGGCGCTGCGGGCGGGGGCCGATGATTACGTCACCAAGCCGTTCGCCTTCGAGGAGCTGCTGGCCCGGGTCGAGGCGCTGGGCCGCCGGCCCAAGCAGCTGGCGCCCCGTGCGCTGCGGGTTGGCGATCTCGAGCTCGATCTCGGCACCCGCGAGGTGACCCGCGCCAGCCGGCGGATCGAGCTGACCCCCAAGGAATACGCAGTGCTGGAGTACCTGATGCGCCACGTGGGTCGGGTCATGTCCCGGACGCTAATCACGGAATACGCCTGGGACTATCATTTCGATCCCGGCACCAACATCGTGGATGTGGTGATCAACCGCCTGCGCAAGAAAGTGGATGCTGGGCAGGACCGTCGGCTGATCCACACGGTGCGCGGGGTGGGGTACGTGATCAAGGAATAGATGGCCGTCAGCCATCAGCCCAACCGCCCAACCGCCTAATCGCCCAATCGCCCAATCGCCTAATCGCCCAATCGCCCTATGCCCTCCATCCGCCGCCGCCTCACCCTCTGGTACGCCGTCGCCCTGCTGGCGTCCGTCGGCGCCTTTGGTGGTGCGCTGTACCTCGAGCGGCAACGGTCCAGCCTGCGAGAGCTGGATGAGCGATTGGAGCTGGAAGGAAATCTCGCGGCGCAGTACTTCATCAGCACGCAGCGGCAGCTCGGGCGCACCCTCGGTCCCGGCGAGACGCCGACGCTCGTCATCAGCGCGGTCGGGGGGTATCTCGACGGCATCCGTGATTACGTCGTTGTCTTCGATCCCGACCGGTTCCAGATCTACCGCAACGTTGCCGCCAAACAGTTCGGAGTGACGGCGCTGTCTCAGGTGCTGGCGGCGTCGAGTCAGCCGGGGCCCGGCGCCGTGCGCACCGGAGTCGTTGCCATTGAAGGGGAGAGCCGGTCGTTTCGGTATGCGCAGGTCCCGCTGCCGGGGGTGTGGGATGCCACCGCCTCCATCTTCGTCGCGGCACCGATCGGCGCCGTGCCGTTCGGTGCCGGCCAGCTGCTGCAGGCGATGCTCGTCATCGCGCCGGTGATTCTGCTCGGCAGCTTTGGACTGGGATATGTGCTGGCGGACGCGAGTCTCCGTCCGCTGGACCGCATTATCGATGAGCTGGAGGCGATCACCGATGGCCGGAGCCTGCACCGGCGGGTCGCGGTGCCGGTCTCGGCGGATGAGCTGGCCCGGCTCTCGACCACGATGAACCGCATGCTGGCTCGGCTGGAGGAGAGCTTCGGCACCTTGCGCCGCTTCACGGCAGACGCCAGTCACGAGATGAAGACGCCGCTCATGGTGCTGCGAGCCGGTGTGGAACGCAGCATGACCCATCCGGGCACGCCCACCGAGGCGCTGCAGTCGCTCGAGGAGGTGCTCGAGGAAATTCACCGGGTGAGCGAGATGGTCGACAATCTGCTGACCCTGGCCCGCGCGGACGAAGGCAGTGCCAGCCTCGCGACCGAACCCTGTGATTTGCGGGATCTGGTGAGCGAGGCCTCGGAGACGGCGGGGATCCTCGCCGAGGAACTGCGCATCACAGTGCGGACCGAGCTGCCAACGGAAAGTGTGGTGGTCCCGGTCGACCGAAGCCGCATCCGCCAGCTCCTGCTCAATCTGGTGACCAACGCCATCAAGTTTACGCCCCCTGGCGGGAAGGTCAGTCTGGCCCTGGTGGATCGGGGCGATACGGTCACGCTGATCGTTGGCGACAACGGGATCGGGATTCCGCTGGGCGACCTGCCGCACATCTTCGACCGGTTCTACCGGGTGGATACCGCCCGCTCCCGCACCGGTCGCCGGCCCGGCACCGGGCTCGGGCTCGCGATAACGCGGTGGATCGCCGAGGCACATGGCGGCAGCATCTCGGTGCAGAGCCGCCCCGGCCGGGGGGCCGTGTTCACGGTCAGCCTTCCCAAGGCGGCCGCCGGACGCGAGGCAATGGCGCCGAGTGACCTCACCGCGACCGGGATCAGCGGGGTTGAGGAGTGAAACGAATGGCGGCAGCACCCCTCTAGCGGACCTTGCCCCAGTCGGTATATTGGCCCTCCTTCGGTAGCGTGTGCCCCTGACCGGGGGAGCAGGCGTCCACGTTCGCTAATCCGCTTGTCATGGATTTGTCATCTGCGCGGGTGGTGCCAGCAACGGCCGCCCGATAAGTTGCTTCCTCGCCCTGCCTCGGAGGCTGCACTCCGTGTTTGAACAACTGATCGAGTCCAACCACAAGCGCAAAGCGTCACTCAGCCAGACCGTGCTCTCCTTTGCCCTGCATGCCGGGATCATTTTCGGCGCGGTGAAGGCGACGCAGGGTGTGGCCGAGGGCGTGAGGGACATCGTCGTCGATACGACGATGATCTTCCTGAAGCCACCCGAGGCGCCGCCGCCGCCTGAGCCGCCACAGGAAAACGTGGTGGTGAGCGCCAATCCGCCGCCCCAGGGCTTCCAGATCATCACGCCGCCGGACAACATTCCGACGGAGATTCCTCCGGTGAACTTGAACGAGCGGTTCGACCCGAAGGACTTCACCGGCAAGGGCGTCGAGGGGGGAATCGCAAGCGGCATCATCGGCGGGACCGGCCCGGTGCCCACGATCGAGGGCGAGGTCTTCCTTGCCGCCGAGGTGGAGGACCGTCCGGAGGTGGTCGATGCGACGAAGTGCATCCCGAAGTACCCGCCCGTCATGCAGTCGGCCGGCATACCCGGCAAGGTGGTGATGCAGTTTGTGGTCAATACCGACGGGCGAGTCGGAGGCGAGGTCAAGGTCATCAGTTCCACCCACAAGGCGTTTGAGGTACCGGCCAAGGAAGCGATGGCCGGTTGCGCCTTCAAGCCAGGCAAGTCGCGGGGCCAGCCGGTCCGGGTCCTTGTGCAGCAGGGCATGACGTTCAAGCCCGGGTCGTAATTACTTCACTCAGCCTGGTACCGCACTGCGGGTCGGGCTTCATCTCCACGGAGGTTCTTCGGTCATGAGTCACGGTCTCGATCTACTGAAGCTGTTTGAGGCGGCAGGCCTCTTTGCCCGCGGTGTCATCTTCGTGCTGTTCGTGATGTCGATGTGGTCGCTCACGGTGGCCATCACCAAGATGATCATGATCTCGAAGAGCCAGTCGGCCACGAAGAAGTTTGCCCCGGAGTTCAGTCGCGCCATTCAGGAAGAGAACCTCGAAAAGGCCATCGCCCTGGCGGAGAAAAACCAGAAGAGCCACGTCGCCAAGGTGCTGGGTGGTGCGCTCGGTGAGGTCAAGCCGCTGATCCAGGATCGCGCCACGATCACCTCCGCCGACATCAATTCGGCCGAGCGGGCCGTCGAGCGCCAGATGCTGATCATGCTGGCTGAGTTCAAGCGTGGCATGGGCGTGCTCGCGACGGTGGGTTCCACCGCGCCCTTCGTCGGCCTGCTCGGCACCACGATGGGTATCGTGACGGCATTCACCGGCATGGCGGCCGCGGGCGCCTCCGGCGGCCTGGCGGGCATTTCGGCCGGTATCGCCGAGGCGCTCATCACGACGGCGTTCGGCCTGTTCGTGGCCATCCCGGCGGTCTGG
>JANOFA010000271.1:0-9782 GCA_031413355.1 Gemmatimonadota bacterium
ACCAAATTCCTCGAGCGCCACCCGGAACTGCTCCGCCCCGTCGAATGACGCTGGACGTTGTCTTCACCCCGGCGGGCCTCACCGGGGCTGAGGTCCAGGGGCGCACGGTGTTCGTCATCGATATCCTCCGGGCCGGGACCACGATGTGCGCCGCACTGCATCACGGCGCACGCGCCGTCGTGCCCGTCGCCACCACCGAGGAGGCGTTGCGGATGGCGCAGACCCTCGGCCCCGGGGAAACGCTGCTCGCCGGTGAGCGGCACTGCCGCCCCATTCCCGGCTTCGCGCTGGGCAACTCGCCCCGCGAGATGCAGCCGGAGGTGGTGCGCGGCAAGACGCTGGTGATGACCACCACCAACGGCACCGCCGCGCTCCTGGCCGCGGCCGCCGGTGCCAGCGTCATCGTCGCGGCCGCCGTCAACTTCTCGCTGGTCGCCGCGCGGGCGCACACCGCCTGGTCGGCGGGCGAGGATCTGCTGATCCTCTGCGCCGGCCGGGAGGGGCGCTTCGCGCTGGACGACGCCTACTGCGCCGGACGGGTCGTGGATGCCGCGCTTGGCGGTGGCCGCGGCCGGAAGGGCCTCAACGATGCGGCGCTCGCCGCGCTGGACCTGGTGCGGCGCTACGGCGAGCGGTGGGAACGCCCGCTGCTGGTCAGTGAAGGGGGCCGGGATCTCCTGGAGCTCGGGATGAAGGATGATATCGCCGATGCGGCCAGGGTGGACGCCTACCCGGTACTGCCGGTCTTTCACGAACGCCGGCTGCAGGTCGCATCATGAGCACCCCACGCCTGCCAACGCCGGAACAGACTGGCCACCGGCACCTCACTGCGATCGTGGCGCTGGTCGCCGGCAGCTTCGTCGGGCTGACCCTCCTCCCAGTCCACCTCACCGGCCCGTTCGGCGAATGGCTCGGCGCCAGCCTCTGGCGCATGTTAGGCATTGGTGCGCTTGGGTTTCCGCTGCTCGGCCTCGGCCTGGGCCTCGCGGGGTTTGACCGGCTCCCCAGGCTCGACATGAAGCGGGCCGCCATTCTGGTCATCGGCCTCGCGGTGCTGGTTCCCTTCCTGATCGGCGTGATCGCCGGTGTGCGGCCTGAAAGTTACGACTCGGTGGCCCTCGCCCCACGCCTCGCCGGCGTGGTGCCCGCATTCCTTTCCTACTACGTCACCAAGGGCATCGGCGTCGCCGGTGGTCTGCTACTCGGCTTCCTCTCCCTGTCCGCCCTCACGATTCTCACCATCGCCTGGCATCCGCTCCGCCGGCTCGAGCGCGGCTCGGGTGTAAGAGCGCCGAGTCCTGATCCGGAGCCCACCCGTGCGGCGCCCGGGACAGCCCCGAAGGCGGAGACCATCGCCTACGAGGAGCAGGTGATCGGCGCCGCACCGATGCGCCGGGACAAGAAGCCGCGGAAGCCCGCCAAGCCACTCGGCGAAATTCCGCTGGGCGATCCGGCCGACGAGAATCCGCTGCCGCCCATCGACCTGCTCTCGCCGCCGCCGGTGCAGGACAAGGATGTGGGCGAGGCCGAACTCGACCGGCTGGGTCAGGTCCTGATCGAGACGCTCAAGACCTTCAAGGTCGAGGGGACGATTGCCGGCCGGACGACGGGGCCGGTGGTGACCCAGTTCGAGGTGGTCCCGGCGCCGGGCGTGAAGGTGGGACGCATCGCCGCGCTGGCCGATGACATGGCGATCACCATGCGGGCCCAGTCCATCCGTATTGCACCGATCCCGGGGAAAGGCGCCGTCGGCGTCGAGATCCCCAATCCGACCGCGAAGATGGTGACGCTCCGGGAGCTGCTGGAGTCGGAGCAGTGGGATGCCGCCAAGGCGTCATTGCCGATCGCGCTGGGCCGGGATCTCGAAGGCAAGGCGATCGTCGCCGATCTCGCCAAGATGCCGCACCTGCTTATTGCCGGCGCCACCGGCTCGGGCAAATCGGTCGCCATCAACACGATCATCACCAGCCTGGTCTATCGCTACGGCCCCAAGCAGCTCCGCTTCCTGATGGTCGATCCGAAAATGGTCGAGCTGTCGATGTACAACTCGCTGCCCCACATGCGCCACAAGGTGGTCACCAACAACAACGAGGCCGCCACCGTCCTCAAGTGGGCCGTCATGGAGATGAGCAAGCGGTACGAGCTGCTGCACGCCAACAGCGCCCGCAACCTCGCCGACTTCAACAAAAAGGCGGAGGAAGGGAAGCCGCTGCAGAACCCCACCCGGCCCAAGCCCACCATCGCCAGCATCAGCGCCGAGGCGGAGCCCACCCAGCCCGATCTGTTCGACGACGGCGTCTACCGCGAGGGCCCGCTGCCGCTCATCGTGATCATCGTGGACGAGCTGGCCGACCTGATGATGACGGTGCAGGGTGAGGTGGAAACGCCGCTCGCCATGCTGGCCCAGAAGGCGCGCGCCATCGGTATCCACCTCATCCTGGCCACCCAGCGGCCATCGGTGAATGTCATCACCGGCCTCATCAAGGCCAACTTCCCCAGCCGGATCGGCTTCCGCGTCGCCTCGAAGGTGGACAGCCGGACCATCCTCGACCAGAACGGCGCCGAAGCTCTGTTAGGTAATGGCGACATGCTGTTCCTGCCGCCGGGCAAGAGCGAGCCGATGCGGTTGCAGGGGGCGTATATCGCGACCGAGGAGACTGAACGGGTCATGGCGTGGTATGAGGCTCGGCGCGAGGCGCGTGCCGCCGCCGCGGTGCCGCTCCCGGCGGCGGAGCCGGACATCCTCGCGATGGTCCGGGCCCACGAGGCGGACGATGGGGAGGGCGGGGCAGCCGAGCTGGAAGGGGAGCAGGATGTACTGTTCCGCGAGGCGGCGGAGGCGTGCATCCAGAACCAGGGCGGCTCGACCTCGCTGCTGCAGCGGCGGCTCTCGATCGGGTATGGCCGCGCGGCGCGGATCATCGATCAGCTCTACAATGCCGGCATACTCGGCCCCTCCCCGGTGGGCTCCAGCAAGCCGCGTGAGGTGCTGATCGGCTTTGACCAGCTGGATGAGTACTGCCGGTAGGCGTCGGCCGTCAGCCGTCAGCAATCAGCCGTCAGCAATCAGCCGTTGGTCATTGACTGAGAACACTCCTCTCGCCTCGCGCCCCGCGCCATTCAGATCTCACGATGAACACTTTGTATCTCGTCCGCCATGGTGTCGCCGAAGACGCCGAAGGCCGCGCGCTCGGCTGGACCGACCAGCCGCTTGCAGCGGAGGGCCGGGCGCGCATTGAAGAACTGGCTGCGACGTGGAATGACCTGCCGCCGAGCCGGTGCTGGGTGAGCGACCTCCGGCGCACCCGGGAAACGGCGGCGATTCTCGCGACCCGCTGGCCAACGATTGTCGAGCCGGAGCCGCGGCTGCGCGAAATGCACTTCGGCGAGTGGGATGGCCGCGCGTGGGCTGAGCTGGAGTCGGCCGATGGCGAGCGGCTCGCCGCCTGGATGGCCGACTGGACCACCGCGCGCACGCCCGGTGGTGAGGGATGGCCCGACCTGCTGGCGCGGGTGGAATCGTGGTGCGACGAGCTGCGCGCGGCGGCGGAGCAGGGAGCGGGGCCGCTCGTGGTCGTGGCCCATGCCGGATCGTTGCGCGCCATCCTCGGCGTGCTGCTCGATCTGCCCGCCGTCGCGCTGTTCAAGCTGCGGATCGAGCGCGGGGCGGTGACGGAGTTGGCCGTGACTGGCAGGGGGGTGGAGGTGGTGGGGCTGAATCTCCCTGAGTGGCCTACCGCGTTGGACCGTTAATCGCGTCGTGCACCTCGCCCCTACCTCGGTGGCCTGAGGGAGCAGGCGGCGCGTGCGTGTGACAGGCGTCACAGTCGGGCGCCGCGGCTGGCTGCGGCAAGATCTTCCGCTCTAACGCTTCCCGCCACTGCGCATAGCGTCCGGTCAGGTGTGTGTTGTCCTTCACCTCCCGACCGAGGTACGCCATGTCAATCGCCGATCCATCCCCGCTTTAAGAGTCTGCCGAGTTCCCAGGGGATGCCAAGTGTTTCGCGGCATCATCCTATCCAATCCTGCTGCTCGGTGCACCCGGGACCGGCAAGACACGGCTCGCGCGCCTGTTGCATGATCGCTCCGGCTGTCACGGACGGTTCGTCCGCTTCTCGGTGACCAGTGTGCCGGATGAACTGCGTCATGCGGAGTTGTTCGGCCACACGCGCGGTGCGTTCACCGGGGCGGACCGGGACCGGGCCGGCGCGGTCGAGTTGGCACACCGCGGGACGCTCTTCCTTGACGAAATCGGCCTGGCGTCACCGGGTGTGCAGGCGGCGCTCCTTACCGTGCTCGATGATGCCACGTTCCGCCGGCTTGGCGAGGAACGAGAGCGATCGGTCGACGTCCGGATCATCGCGGCCACGAACGAAGACCTGGTGGAACGGGTGCGGGAGGGCGCCTTCCGGAGAGACCTGCTTGCGCGTTTCGGCTATTTCCAGGTGGAGCTCCCTTCACTCCATGACCGGGCGGCGGACATCCTGCCGCTGTTCCGATCGTTCCTGACCGGCGAATGGGAAAAGCTTGGCCAGGAGGGCCCAATCGAGGTGGATCCGGTGGTCGAGGAGATACTGCTCGCGGCCCACTGGCCGGACAATGTTCGCGAGCTGCTGAACGTTGTGCGATACATCATGGTGCGGCGAGCACCTGGCGAACGGATCGGAGTCCGGCACCTTCCACATCGGTTCCTCCGGTCGGTCGGCGTGGCGCTCGGGGAGACTGACCGCGGCTCCCGAATTCGTAACGCCTTGCGGTATACGGAAGGCAATCGTACCAAGGCGGCCGCAATGCTCGGGATGAGCCGGGCGACCCTCTACCGCGACCTCAGGAAGTATCGGGTAGTCGCCTCGTGAGGCCGCAGTCAGGTCGTCTCACTGTCTCACCCCGGGTGGCGGGTGAGACGCTGAACAATCAGACCCGCGGCGGTAACGCGCTGTCGAGCATGCAGTTGAGTTGTTGGTGTTCAGGGCACGGCTTCTGCCTGACTCCGGAGATCCCTCTCTGGAGTCGATGTGCCTACTCGCCGACTGATAGTAGTGCTCGCCGCTGGCGTGATGGTGTGTGCGCCGGCCATGCTGACTGGCCAGGATGCGCCCGAATGTGGCGGAGCGCCTTCCAATCCCTGCCAGCCTGGTGCTTCGCTCACCATGCCGCTTGCCCAGAACAAGCCGGTAGAGAGCGGTCCCTTCACTTACGTCGTGAGTCTCGGCAACAGCGGCACGATCGGCGGGGACTACACCGTCGACTGCACTGATACTTCGACCCAGGTCTCCTGTACCGCCACCCCGGCCGCATTCCATCTGGACGTCGCAGTAGCCCAGAACGTGACCATCACCTACACCACGATGGGGCTTGAGACCTTCACTCACACCCTCGAGGTCGACGCCACGCCTGATGACGCGCCCGGGAGCTATACAGCGGAGTATCTTGGCAGCTTCACCGGTGGCGGCATCACCGTCGCCGGATTGGCCATCGTTCAGCATGTGTGGCCCGGGGCGGGCGGGGCGATCGGCCTCCAGGACTCGTTGATCGCCACCTATTCGCATGCGAGCGGGATCAACACCTCCTTGACGAAGCTGTGGATCGACGGCGTCGACAGCAGTGCGAAGCTCGCGGGCAACACGACCGCGAGTGGTTACCGCGTGGCGATTCAGACGGACGACGGTACACACAACTGGAAGTCACGGGTCTGCGCCAACAATGGTCGCTGCGATGATTATTCGACATCGTTCAGCGTTGTCGGCTCGACGAGTTACGCGCTGGACGATTCCCTGCCGCCCACCGTCAATCCGTTGAACAGCGGAGGGAGCCTGCTCGGGCCGCTCGCCCTGCCACCCGATACCCTGTTGGGCTGTGCGGTGGCCGTGGGTGACCCCGAGATCACCTTTACCACTCCTGGGGCCACGGTCCTGCAGTCGACTCCCTATGGCCGCGTCTTCGTCGCCACAATCGGAGTATTCAGTCCAAGCGTGACCATCCGGACCCAGACGCTGGCATGGCTGGCGACCAAGAGCAAAACCTGCTCGCAGTTGAGCTACCTGGACAAGGCCTACTTCGACTACACCTACTTTGCCGCGCTCCCGCCAAACGACCCACACTGGCTGAGTTATCCCTGGCTCAGCAGCCGGAATGGAGGTGCAGGAGAGTCAGAGGGGATCTTCGCCGAGGCTCTCGAGCTGGCGTTCGGCGACCCGCTTCAGCTCAGTCGCGGCCGCTACCACGGTCCAAACGCCTCCCCGTACGCCAACGGCCGGCTTGCGAGATCGGGTGAGGCGCGTTGGGCGGGTCCTCCCGTCCGCCACCCGGCCGCGACCGCGACGGTGGCCGCAGCGATGCTGCCGGGCCCCGGGCACATCGACAGCACCAGTTGGCACCTCGAGCTCAATGGGGTCACGATTATCAACAATTCCGCCGCCGTGGCCGGAAGCGGGATCACGAACATCTCAACGGGAAAGCTATTGCAGGAAGCGCGTATTCCGACAACCCACCCGAGTCTCAATACCACGGCGACAGGCGGCTGGAATGAACTGGTGGCCAGCATCCGGGACACGCTGGGCAATAGGTCTCGAATCCGGGTCCGCTTTATCTACGAGCCCCCGCTACCCGCCGGATCGCCCGCGCCGCTGGTTATCGCCCCGCAGCGTAAATTTGAGCACAGTGACCAAGGTGAGTGTGCCGCCTTCGGCGCCTTCCAATGCGAAGGGATCATCCTGGCGCTCGGGATTCCCGGATTCGTCACCCGCGACCGGGAGCGGGGTGTGCATCTGGTGTACCGCTCCGCCTCCCAGAAGACCCGTATCACCGTCCCGCTTCAGCTCACCATCGGCAAGACCCAGAAGGCCCCTGACACCTTGTGGGTTGTCCCTCGCCGCAACGGGGCGGTCGACTCGAGTCTCATCACCCGCTACTTCGGTGCCGGTGGGGCGGTGACCGGCCCCAATGCCACGAATATCAGCGAAGACCGGGATGAAGTGCGAATCGTTGCCTCCGAGCTCGACAGCGCCCCGGGAGAGGCCAACATCCGCACCATCCGGCACGTGGTACGAAGCAAGTTCAAGGCGGGCGTCTCTCCCGCGTTCCGGGAGGACTCGATCACCCAGGAGGTGGTCCAGCTCTACCTCAACACCACTGCCTCGACCCGGTTTGGGCAGGGGTGGCAACTGGCGGAACTCGGCCGGCTGGTGATCACCGGGCCATCGGGCGCGCTGCAGTTCAACGGCGCCACAGCGGCCGTCTGGCTCTCCGGCGACGGCTCCTACACGATCTACCGCAAGCCAGCCTCCACCTGGGTTGCCCCCGCCGGGGAAAACACCCGGATGGTCCAGCGCGCGAGCCTCCTGAACGGCGCCAGGTATGTCCTCTATCTGGAGAACGGCGCGCGGCTCGGGTTCCGGGATGACGGCTGGCAGGTATGGACAGAGGATCTGCTGGGCAACGCGACGACGTATTTCTATCTCACGACAACGTCCACCCAACTTGACTCCATCGCTGATCCTGCCGGCAAGAAGATCTTGTTCCACTACTTCCTCTCTGGGCTGGCGACGGGCTACGTCCAGCGGATCCAGGTGCGGACCGCCGGTATGGCCACCGACACTGTCACCGTCGCCAAGCTCGAGTACGTGGCCAGCGGGACGGCGGTGCGGCTGGCCAAGTTCTCGATCGTGCGTAGTGCCACGCAATCCGACTCGACCCGGTTTACCTACATGTCGGGCGCTCCCGGCGCCTTCATCGACTCGATCATCGACCCGCGCGACGCCGTCACGAAGCGAGTGGTGAGCCGGATCTCCTGGGATCTCGTCATGTGGACGCCGGAAACCGTCTCCCGGCCACTTGGGGGCATCGCCCAGGCCCGCCAGCAGTGGCGCCGGGCCTCGCCGCGCGTCGGCTACGGAAGGCCCGGCCAGCCCTATGAGCGGACACTGCAGGCGGTGCAGTGGATCGGCACCTACGTGCCATTCGCCGGCGTGGCAATGGACTATCAGGTTGATCCCTTTGGCGGTCCGACCTATGTGCTCCGCGGTACTGGCATCTACACCGGTGTGCTCGGCACGAATGGCGCCGATGTTCAGCATGTGGTCCGGGACACCACAGGACGGGCCGTGCGGATCGTGCGCAATCGCTACAGTCCGGCTGACTCCGACTCGCTGGTCTACCACTACGACGCCCTCGGCCGGGTGGACACCCTGCTACGCACTACACTCAAGTGGCCGGTCATCGCGCCCACCAAGGTGCTCGACACCCTGACCTTTACCTACGACTCACTTACTCTCGCTGCCAACGGCGCCTGGTGCTCCCGGCTCAAGACCTCCCGGGATGCCTTCTTCCGGACGACGACGGTGCAGTACCTGACTACGGGCGCCAGCACCAGTCCCGGCCGCTGTCTTCCCGCCCGGGTGATCGGCATCGCCACCGATACCACCGAGTTCACCTACGGCAACAGCAATGTGCCGGTGGCCGGGAATATCGCTGGTGTGCGCCCGGTGAAGGTCCGCAGTCCGGGGCGCATCGACTCGGTGGCGTATCACGCCACCACCTGGAACAGCGAGTTCCTCGTCTCGCCCAAGGGTACCATCACTCGGGCGTATTACGACGGCTTCGGGCGCGACACCAGCATCATCGATCCCCTGGGCAAGCCGAGTACTGTCATCCGGGATTTTTCCGGACGGGTCACCTATGCCCGGGTGGGTACCGGCACGTCCGCCCCGATCACCCGGACCGTCTATGACCCGGGCGGACTGGTCACGGAGACCGATGTGTATGGTTCGGCTGATGTCATCAACATTCCGGTACCCGCTACGGCGCAGAAGACGTTCAACTACTTCGATGCCCTCGGCCGGCTGGATTCGGTGATCAACCCCGGCGGCCGCACCATCTCCAGCACCGGGTACCAGGCTCGCAAGCTGAGCTGGGCCAACCGGGACAACTTCGGCGGCCCGCGGTGGGACTATCGAGGCAACGGCAGCTATGTGGCGCGGATTTATGATGCGCGGGGCAACGTGGCGCAGGAGGATCAGGGCCAGGTCACCTCCTACGGCCTCAGCGGTGGAGAACGGTTCGCCGATGCGGCGGCCACCGCCTGGTGGAACAGCCTGCTGATGCCGACCGGCAAGGTGCAGCAGGCGGGCATCACCCACAGGAATGCCTACGATGCCCGGGGCCGCCTGAAATCCAGCAGCAGCCGGGACCCGTTCCTGCCGGACACCACATTTGTCAACCGCACCTACACCTACAATGGACACGATCAGCTCGTGGTGGAGACCGTCTTTTTCGCCGGTGGCAGCCCTGCCACGGTGGTCCGGCGGTATGAGTACAACCGCCGGGGCCAGCGGACCCTGGTGCGCGACACCGTCTATGCCAGCGGGGTAACCGCGGAGAGCGCGGGGCAGATGATCTACGTCTATGACTCCGTAACTTCCCGCCTCACCAGTGTCGAGGGGCTGATCGGAACGACCCGCTACGGCAAGGTGCGCTACGTCTACGACCGGGCCGGCCGGGACACGCTGCGGGCGGTGGCGCCCACGACGGGGAGCTTCGAGGTCATCACCAGGACCTCCTATGACTCGCTCAGTCAGATCGCCAGCATCAACACCGCCAACAGCACCGGCACCGTGCACTATTCGATGACCGGCCCGAGCTACAATCTGGTGGGCGATCTTACCGGTTACACCTCGACCGGCGATGGAGTGAATTCGGGAACGCACACCTACACCTACACGACCGACGGCACCCGGCGGCTGCTGGACGCGATAGATGGGGCGGTCTCCCATGTCTGGACCTAT
>JANOFA010000272.1:0-2335 GCA_031413355.1 Gemmatimonadota bacterium
ACTGCTCACCCGCGACAACGTGGCGGACCTGATTCTGGTGCGGCAGGCGGTAGCGCCGCGCTGACCGCCCTGGCCCGGTCGGGGATTACCCGCCGCGCAGCACCGGTCGTGTCAGGCAGGTCGGTCCGCCTTCCGCCTTGAGCGCAATCTCCCGCCCGCGATACGTCTCCACCCGGCAGCCGGCGGCCAGGAGCCTGGCCTGGGTGACCGGATTCCCCTCCAGCATGACGCAGTGACGCGGGGCGAGCGTGAGCACATTCGAACCCAGCGTCGCGAACTCCTCTTCCGGCACCTCGACCAGACGGAATCCGGAGCTGCGGAGCCGCTCCCGGAACGGCACCGGCATCAGCGAGGAGTACACCACCGCGAGATCGGTATCCACCAGACTGACGAGCGACATGAGATGCAGGCAGGCGTCGGGGCCGGTGAAATAGGGGAGCTCGACGGGGACGATTTCGATGGCGGAGCCGAGCGCTTCGCGGAGTTGCGCCAGGCCCGCCGCGTTGGTGCGAAAACCCTGACCGACGGCGAGGGTCGAGGAATCGAGCCAGAGACAGTCCCCCGCTTCGCCGAGCGCCCCACCGTGCAGCCGGTAGTGAATCGGGACGCCGGCCGCCTCGAGGCATCGCCCGATTGCCTCCTCTTCACCTCGCCGCAGCGGCTTCCCCATCCGCATGAGGATCGCCCCGCGATCGGTGATCAGCACCGGGTCATGGACGTAGATGGCATCGGCCATCCCGGGCGCTGGAGCATCGTGGCGGATGACCTCCGCGCCCGCGGCGGAGAGGAGGTGCACGAACTGGTCGTGCTCCCGCTGGGCCGCGACGAGGTCGGGCCGTGCGGTGTAATGCCAGACAACGGGATCGGCGTCGGCAAAGGCGGCGTCCGGCCGACGGACCAGCACCCGCCGCAGCGGGAGGACCATCGACTGGGCTCCGAACTGCCGCATCAGCGCGTCTACTCCCGCGAGGTCGGCGGCACCGGCATCGCGATTGTCGGCCGGGCTGGACGAGCCGCCGCAAATCCGCCACGGCGCCTGACCAGTCTCCAATGCAGCAAGCCGAGGACCGGGCCGTGAAAGAACAGGTCGGCGAGGAGCGTGCCAACGAGGAGGCCGGGAAGCCCGCCGATCACCGCGAGGCCGGCGACAAAGGCCAGTGGCCGGACGAGCAAGGTGTCGGCGGCACAGGCCACTCCGAATTCATGCGCCAGGTCACGGAGGACCGCACTCACTGGTGCCTCGGGACGACTGGTGAGCCCACCGGAGGCGTCGCGCGCCTGCCGGCCCTCGTTCCAGCCGAGCGTACCGTAGAATCCGATCGCGCCGGCGGCGGAGCCCAGCATTGCCGCGGCGGCTAGCGACTGGCCGCTCGCGAGGAGGCCAAGCGTGCCCAGCGCCCCGGTAGCGGTCCCCGCCAGTTCCGGTCCGGCGTAGCGCGTGTGCCAGCGGCGGAACCGCTCGCGCCAATCGAGCGCGACCTCCGCCGGCGCGGGACCGATCCATGGCTCCACTCGCAGCTCGTGGTGCCCGATCCGCAGCACGTCGCCCAGACGGACCAGCGTGGGACCCACGATCTGCTCGCCATTCAGCGCCGTGCCGAACCGGCTCCGGTCGACCAGCACCGGACCTTCGGGGGTGACAACCAGGCGGGCGTGGCGCCGGGACACATCATCGCCGTCAAGCACGAGGTCGCAGTCCGCCAGTCGACCGATGGCGAGGCCGCGTCGGCCCAGCGGCAGGAGTGCGGTGTCCGCGCGGATGGCAAGGGTGGGCTGCATCGGTCCGTCAGGCAGGATTGAGGTCGGCGGCGAGCCGGGGGCCGGGAGAACGCGGCTTCTCGTAGTACCACCAGTTGACGTCCTCGCGCCAGCCCTCGTCGGCCGCGACGATGGCGCCCCAGATGCAGCGACCCGCCGGGACCAGGTGCAGGCGGATGCGCATGTCGGCATCGTTCACCCGCGGCTGAAAGGCATCGCGGAACTCGACGGGCGCCAGCTCGAGGGCATTCGCCAGCAGCTGCCGGCCATCCATGTCGTTCAGGTAGTCGTCCAGGGTGAGCTGGTAGCCCTCGAGGACCTGGGCGACGACCCGCTCCCAGTTTTCCACCAGACCACGCAGGCCCTGCGCCACGACGGCATAGGACGCACCGCTCCGACGCAGATACTCCCGTACCGGATCGTTCGAACCGGAGATGCGCTCGGTCATGGCGTACCGTGCCCCCGCTTGAGCTGACGCTGATAGTAGGCTTCGCCGTCATTGGGACGGAAGAAGGTGCGAATGACCCCGTCCCGGTCGACGGCGATGAAGTCCCCCCCGCGGCGGTCGAAGCGGGTC
>JANOFA010000273.1:0-1456 GCA_031413355.1 Gemmatimonadota bacterium
CCCGATCCGGGCACCGGGTCGTATGTCTCCCGCGATCTCTTCTGGTACCGCTCCACGCTGGCCCACAACGCGCCGCGGCTCGACGGCGCCTCGCAGCCGATGGGCGATGCCACCTGCGTCGCCTTCGAGGAGCGGGGCGACTGGAGCTGGGTGCGCGGCCGGTTCCAGGGATTCACCCGAACGGTGGTGGCGGGTCCCGACCACCTGGTGGACCTGCTGGAGTTCGCCAGCGAGGCGGAGCACACCGTGGAACTGCCCTGGCATCTGCTGGGCGAGATCGACGTGTCCACGCCGGGGAAGTGGGAGACCGAGGCGGTGGAGGATGAGTTCGTCTCCAGCGTGTCACGCTACATCCCGGCCACCGCGGACCCGATCCGGTGTCGCGCGACCCACGACGGCCGCGCCCTTGAACTGCTGCTGCTGGGTGGCGAGCTGCGGATTGCCGAAGGCCCAGGGTTGCCGGGAGAGACGGCGCGGCGACGCTTCTTCTTGGTGCGAGCGACGGGCAAGTATGTGAGGCTGACGACGGTGATCGCGGTGGGCGGCGGAAAACTCGTCAGTCTGCGCATCGCACCGGGGGAGACGGCGGTGGAGACGGCCCGGGGCCTGGTGACGCACCGGGAGGTGAGCGATGGCTGGGATGTCGAGATCGGCGGTGCCCGCATTCCGCTCCGGGGCTTGCGGCGTCAGGCGGTGCTCGGCGCACTGGACCTGGTCACCGTGGAGACGACTCTGCGCCGGCAGGCCGTGCTCTCTCACACTGTCCCCCATCTCGTGGCGCCGCCTGCGCTCGACGGGTCGCCGACGGGGTTTCCGTCGGGTGACCCGATCACGCTGGAGGTCGATGACCACTTCCGCCGCAGCGAGGAGCCTTATCCCGGCGCTGCGGTCTTTAGCGCGACGGCGAGCCTGGGCTACGATGAGTCCGCACTCTACGTCGCCGTACAGGTCCGCCACGGGGAACCGACCTTTCCGCCGGTCGAGGCCGCGCCGCTCCAGCTGGACAACGAGCCCGACCTGATTCATGCCGACGGGCTGCAGCTCTATCTGCAGCTGCCGGGCGACGCGCCGGTCGGCTGGCTGATCGTGCCCGACCCCTCGTCCACCCGCCTGCAGGTGCGCGCAGCCGACGCCACCTCGGGCGATCCGGCACAGGTGCAGGGTGGGTGGGCCCGTACCCCCGATGGCTACCGCATTACCGTCGCGCTGGCGGTACCGGGCTGGCCACCCTCCGGTCTTGTGGAAGCCCCGCGCTTTGACCTCCTGGTGAACGAGATGCGGCCGGGTCGGCAGCGGCGGGCGGGCCAGCTGGTCTGGAGTGGCGGAGCCGGCTGGGTCTATCTCCGGGGCGATCGTCAGGCGCCATCCCGCTTCGGGAGGCTGGACCTCGGATGAGAATTCCGGGCTTTACCTCGACCGGCAGCAAGCGGCCGGAAGCGCTGTTCGGGGCAGGCGC
>JANOFA010000274.1:0-1120 GCA_031413355.1 Gemmatimonadota bacterium
CAAGAGCCGCTGACCTGAAGCCGCATTCGCGACATCGGTGTTGCTGGAGACGGTGTAGCGCTCGATCACCGAGGTGCCGGCGGCCAGCGGGCCGTGCTTGTTGGTGTAGCTCACGTAGAAGCGGCCGGTGGTGGCGTAGTCCGGGGCGAACGCGAGGCCGAGCAGACCCTGCTCGCTGCCGGTCGCGATCGAGTCGCCGAGATCGAGAAACGCGGCCGGTAGCAGCGTGCCGTTCTTGATGATGCGGATGGCACCGCTCTGCTCCACGACGAAGAGCCGGGTCAGGTCGCCCGGGGGCGCCGTGAGCAGCACGGGGCTGCTCATCCCGCTGATCACCGGGGTCAGGCCGATGTTCGGCGTCGGCGACGTGACGATGAGCAGCAGCGTCGCCTCATTGGCGACACCACCAAGGTCGGTGGCCTGGAGCGTGATTATGTGGCTCCCGGCGGCTAGCGAATCCACCGTGAGCGAGGTGCCAGTGCCGAGCGCGCCGTCGAGCGAGCTCGACCAGGTGAGCGCGTTTCCGGTGAGTGAGCCGTCCTCTGGATCATCTGCGCTGCCCTGCAGCAGCACCGCCATTCCGGTGGTGATGCTCGCGCCGGGAGAGGGGCTGGTGATGGCGACGGTCGGCGGACTGTTGCCCGGTGTGAACGGCACCACCGTGATGGTGACGGTCGCGGTGGTGGTGACGCCGCGAGAATCGGTGGCCGTGGCGCTCAGGCCATGGTCACCGGCGGAGAGGGTGGGGACGGTGAGTGAATCACCCGTGCCCAGCGGCCCATCCAGGCTGCTGGTCCAGTCGACGGCATTCCCGCCAAGCACGCCATCTTCGGGATCGGTCGCGCTGCTCCGCAGCAGCACGACCGTGCTTTCGGCGATGCTCGCGCCGGCCCCGGGCGCCGTGATCGTGATGGCAGGGGGCCGGTTCTCGGGGGCGGAAGATTCGGCGCAGGCCAGCACCGAAGCGAGCAGGGCCACCAGCATGGTTAGCGGGAGGCCGGAGTGATTGTCATGCTGCATCAGATGCCGGTGGATGGGGAGGCGTTGAATACCCGCCAAGATGCGGCGCTGGCCGGGGCGCGGGAGGTGACCGTGGTCACTCCCCGCTGGTTACATGCTC
>JANOFA010000275.1:0-1921 GCA_031413355.1 Gemmatimonadota bacterium
CGGGCTCGACGCCAGCTGCGGCAGGATTTCGAATTCCAGGATATCCGCCACCCGAACCGGGTCTTGAATGGACGCCGGTGAAGGCATCGCGTGACAGCAGGAGATCGACGCCCCAGCGACGGGGGGTGGACTGGGCGGAAAGGGCGGGAAAGGCGCAGAGGAGCAGCGCGAGGGTGACCAGTGAGCGGGGCATGGTAGCTCTCAGTGTGAGGTGATTGGGCCGGCGGGGCGTCCCGCCGGGCCCGGTGGTGCTACTTCATCAGGATGTTGATATAGCCGTTGGTCACGTTGTTGTCGGCCCGCAGGATCCAATTGTATCCGCTGTGAAATTCATTCACTACCTTGTCCTCCAGCGCATTGCCGATCAGATCGTCATTCGACTTGATCCAGCTCGCCAGCTTCGAGAGAAACTTCCGCAAACTGGTGCCGGCCGCCACCCATTTCTTGACGGTGCCCGAGTCGGTGGCCCCGGTAATGTCGTGGTACAGCGGGCCGATCGTGCCCACGAACTGGGCCCATCGGTTCTGGTCGATGCGCATGTCGCAGGAGGTGTCATCGTCCTCCATCGCCACGATTCGAAAGGTCTCGTTGGGGTGCGCTAGGTGGTACGCATTGATATCCGGCTGGCTGAAGAGCATGACGCTGCCGGTCCAGTCGGTGCCGCCGTCCCAGTTGTAGGGCGAGGGCTGGTGTTCGCCGGCGCAGCCGTACTTCACCAGGGAGTCGGTCGTCCCCAGCTGTCCCATGATGTGCACCTCAAATTCGGGACTCCCCTTCAACCAACCCTCAAAATCCCCGTTCATGTGCGCCTTGGTCATGTACAGGCCGGGGGTCACGATCGAGGGGGGTGGGGTGCCGCCGCCGCCGCCGCCGCAGGTTGGGGGGAGGCAGGTCCCGTCGCCGGAGACGCCGCCGGCGCGGTCAAAGTCGGTCTCCACCGGCACGACCGCGAGCACCGGGGTTTCAGGAGGTCGGGTCGGGTCGAGATAGTGCCGGCCGCCCTGGAGATCGTAGGCGACGATCAGCTCATGATCCCGCGCCTGGGTGGCCACCAGCAGGCGGCCCTCCCCCCGCCACGCCGCCCGGTGGGTGCCGACGGGCAGGTAGATCTCAAGCGGCTGGGCGGCCCGAAGGACGGAGTCGGTGACAGCGGCCGACTCCCCGTTTCGCTTGGCTACGGCGCGCAGTTCCTGCCCGCCATCGGCGGTGAGGTCGCGCTGGAGCTGGAGCTTGTGCTCCCGGACCGCCGAATGTTCCAGTCGCCAGTGCAGGCGCTGGCGGAAGGCGGGATCGCCGAGGGCCAGGGCCAGCCGCCGGGCGACGGGTTCGAGGGCCTGCGTTTCGGCAGAGACGGTGAGGGTCTGGGTGAGATTGCTGCTGACTGGGGCGGTCGGCTCGGCGGACTGGTCCGTTGTGGAGCAGGCGGCGAGCGTGAGGGTGGCGGCAGTGCATGCCGCGACGAGCGAACGACGGGACATTGGAACCTCCTCGCTGAAGGACGCCGCCTCAGATAGGCGGCAACGCGAGGATAGGCTTCAGTCAACCGGGGATAGGTGCGGGAGAAACGCGGGTGGGTACAAAGAAATGCGCCGCTTTCATTTCTGAGAGCGGCGCATCGACCAACGACGGGCAGCAGCGATCAGTTATTGCGCGACTTCCTGCATCCCCTCGTCCAGCGGCGCCGCTGCCGTGGCCGCCGTGGCCGCCGTGGCGGCCTTGGGCCGGAGCCGGATCGGAATGGTGGCCGGCGCGGTCTGCACGGTATGAAGGTACGCATTGGGATCGTGGGTCATCGCGCCGGCGGGCAGCTCGGACCACAACGGGCCCAGCTCCTCCTTGACCCGGTTGACGTAGAACGCCGGGATCTCGGTGGTCTTGCCCTCGAAGAAGTTGCGTACCTCGGTGTCGCTGTCGAGCCGCG
>JANOFA010000276.1:0-1681 GCA_031413355.1 Gemmatimonadota bacterium
GATCGCGAACTCAAGCGCCTGGCCTGGAAGGTCGAAGCCGGCGCCGAGTTCGCCATGACCCAGCCGGTGTTCGACCTGGAGCAGCTCGACCGCTTTCTCATCCGGGCCAAGCCGCTGGGCATCCCGATCATTGCGGGGCTCTGGCCGCTGGTCTCGCTCCGCAACGCCGAGTTCCTCGCCAACGAAGTTCCCGGGGTGAGCGTGCCGCCCGCGGTGCTCGAGCGCATGCGACTGGCCTCGGCGCGGGGCAAGGAGGATGGACTGCAGGAGGGCATTCTCATCTGCCGGGAAATGCTCGCCGCGGTACGGTCGCGGGTGCGGGGCGTGCAGGTAGCCGCACCAATGGGGCGGGCGGCGGTCGCGCTGCAGGTGCTCGCCTGAAACTAGGCGCCCTGGTGCGCGGCACCACGACCGGGTAACGGTATCCGCAGGGCCGAAGCGGGCTTGGCCCTCCCTGCCACAACGGCTAGACTCCTGCTCGTTCACGGTCCCGATTCGCCGTTCCGCCGACGAACTCCCGAGTCTTCCATGCCCAACATCGCCACCGTGCCCCAGCCCCTCAGCGTTCTGTCCGAGGAAGAGGAACTCTTCCGCGCGACCGTGCGGGAATTCGCCGAAACCGAGATCCGGCCGTTCGTGCATGAGATGGACGAGGCGGCCAAGTTCCGTCCCGAGCTCATCGCCAAGTTCTTCGAACTGGGACTGATGGGAATCGAGGTGCCGGATCAGTATGGCGGCGCCGGCGGCAGCATCATGCTCGCGGCGCTCGCCATCGAGGAGCTTGCGCGGGTCGATGCCTCCGCGGCCATCTACGTTGACGTGCACAACACCCTGGTCAATAACGCCCTGCTTCGCTGGGGCACGCCGGAGCAGCACGCCCGGTACTTTCCCCGGATGACGGTCGACCTGCTGGGTGCGTTCGCGCTCTCCGAGCCGGCCAGCGGCAGCGACGCCTTCGCGCTGGAAACCAAGGCGGAAGACAAGGGCACCCACTGGGAGCTCACCGGCCGGAAGTTCTGGATCACCAACGGCGGCGAGGCGGGCATCTTCCTGATCTTCGCCAACACCGATTTCACCAAGGGCTACAAGGGGATCACGGCGTTTCTGATCGAGCGGGATTTTCCCGGCTTCAGCGTCGGCAAGAAGGAAAACAAGCTCGGCATCCGTGCATCGAGCACGACAGAACTGATCCTCGAGAGCTGCCGGGTGCCAAAAGAGAATGTGCTCGGCCCCGTCGGTCAGGGCTACAAGATCGCGATTGAAACCCTGAACGAGGGGCGGATCGGGATCGGCGCGCAGATGATCGGGGTGGCCCAGGGGGCGCTCGAGGCGGCCGCCGGCTACGTCAAGGAACGCAAGCAGTTCGGCAAGGCCATCGCCGAATTCCAGGGGGTGCAGTTCCAGCTGGGGCAGATGGCGACGGAGCTCGAGGCGGCCCGCCTCATGGTCTACAACACCGCCCGACTCAAGGATGCCGGCCTCCCCTTCCAGCGTGAGGCAGCGATGGCCAAGCTGTTCAGCTCGCAGGTCGCCGACCGCACCACCTCGCGCTGCCTCGAGCTGTTCGGAGGGTATGGGTACTCGAAGGAGTATCCGGCGGAGAAGTTCTACCGCGATGCCAAGATCGGGACGATCTACGAGGGCACCAGCAACATGCAGCTCCAGACGATCGCCAAGATGC
>JANOFA010000277.1:0-10644 GCA_031413355.1 Gemmatimonadota bacterium
CGGCTGCGCGCGGCGGGGAAGCCCGCCAAGGTGGCGCTGGTGGCGTGCATGCGGAAGCTGCTCACGATTCTCAATGCCATGCTCCAGGCCGGCACCCGCTGGCGCGTCGCCGAGACTTGATTTTCAAGACAGTTGCTGAGGAGCGAAGCGACGAAGGATCTCTTGAGGCCGGGGGAGAGGCCTGAGTACGGTTCCGAGGCAAAGAGATCCTTCGCTTCGCTCAGGATGACACGCCGGGAACTCTGACGACCACCCAATCGCCCAATCGCCCAATCGCCCAATCGCCCAACCGCCCAATCGCCCAACCGCCCAACCTCCTACACTCACCCGTCGGGCACGGAGGCTCGACCTACCCTACCGCCCCCCTCCCCACTTCTTCCACCCCCAGTACACCGGCAGCCCCGTCAGGATCACGCCGATGTCGACTGCGAACGCCCCCGGCTCTGACACGAGGTAGTTGGCCAGCAGAAACACCGAGGCCAGCAGGAAGATGGCCGGCACCACGGGGTAACCCCAGGTACGGTACGGCCGTTCCAGCTCCGGCCGGGTGCGCCGCAGGATGAAGACCGAGCCCACCGCCATCGCGT
Organism: Gemmatimonadota bacterium; assembly: GCA_031413355.1. Taxonomy (GTDB): domain Bacteria; phylum Gemmatimonadota; class Gemmatimonadetes; order Gemmatimonadales; family GWC2-71-9; genus JADJOM01. The sequence goes on from JANOFA010000277.1 coordinate 588, forward strand.
AGAACGGCCAGATGCCGATGACGAACTGATCGGCCAGCTCGGTAAAGGTGCGCACCAGCACGAACAGCACACCCAGCCCCGCCGCCAGGAGAATCGCCGCCGTCGGCGCGCCGGTCTTCGGATCCACTCTTGCGATGGCCCGCGGAAACAACCCGTCGTCCGCCATCGCAAAGAAGATCCGCGGTGCCGTCATCATCGAGCCATTCAGCGTGCCGAAGGTGCTCACAGCCACCGCCGCCGACACCGCGATGATCCCCGCCGAGCCAATGAGCAGGCTGGCTACATCGGCCGCGACGAGCTCGGCCTGCTTGAGCTGCACCATGGGAATGAGATACAGGTAGATGAGGTTGGCGCCGAGGTAGAGCACGACGACCATGGCGGTGCCGATCAGGAGCGCGCGCGGCAGATTGCGCGCCGGGTCCTTCACCTCGCCGCCGATGAAGGCGAGGTCGGCCCAGCCATCATAGGCCCAGAGAATCGAGACCATCGCCAGCAGGAAAGGCGAGGCGGATACCGGTGCCCGCTGTGCCAGCATCGGCCCGAACCCCATCCCATGTCCCAGCAGGAATCCGAGGATGATCAGCAGTCCAAGCGCACCAACCTTGAACACCGTGCTCAGATTCTGCAGCAGGGCGCCGCGCTTGATCCCACTGTAGTTCACCGCCGCCACGACGATGATGAACACCGCGCCGAGCAGCTGGTCGGCCCGAACCGGGAGACCCCAGGGCGAGGCGTCGGGATCGAGACCCACCGTGCGGAGGGAGTACGCCGAGGCGGTGATGCCGATGGCACCGTAGGCGCCGGGTCGGATGATGAGGAGCTCCGCCCAGCCGAACAGGAAAGCGGGCAGCGGGCCAAACCCCTCCCGCAGGAAGACGTAGACGCCGCCGCTCCGGGGAAAGGCCGCCGCCAGTTCGGCGTAGGTCAGGGCGCCGCAGAGCGCCACAATGCCGCCGATGACCCATGCCAGGAGGAAGAGCGGCACATCCTCGATCTTCTGGGCGACACCGGCCGGCGTCCGGAAAATCCCGCTGCCGATCGTCGAACCAACCACGACGGCGACGGCGCTCCACAGACCCAGCCGGCGGGCGAGGCGCTCTCCCCAGGGATCCGGGGTATCAGTAGCAGGCATCGGGGAGGGGAGCTGAGGGCGGATGAGGACCGGCCGAAGGTCCTAAGTTGGGCCCTTCCGGTGTGCTTGACAACCCGGTGCGCGGGTCCGTTCTTTGTGCCCGGCGGCCGCCCCCTGAGCCATTTCCCCGGTTTCGTGCGGCACGGGCAGGCGGGGATGCCTGCCCCAGGGAAACTCTGCACAGGTACGGGAGTCAGGTCGGGGCTCGTCTGCGGGGTCCTTCCGGGCGCTCGGTCCGGGCGGGCGGGGACGCCCGCCCCTACCCGTGCACGCGCCCTTCAGGACACCCGCGACTTCGCCCCTCCCGGTGGGCTGGTGCAGAGCTTCCCTAGCGGAATCCGGGTGCAGGCAGGCGGGAAGCCAACTCTACCACAATGCAACGAGCATTCCCGATGACCACTCAGGCTGGCGATGGCGCCCAACTCTACCGCCGGATCGCGCTCCTCGCGACCGGCCTCGCCATCGGGCTGATCACGCTGGGCGGCGTGGTCCGCATCACCGGATCGGGGATGGGCTGTGGCGACCACTGGCCGCTGTGCAACGGCCGGCTGTTGCCCAACCTGGCCGACACGCTGGAAGTGATCGAATGGAGCCACCGATGGGTGGCGGCGATGCTGAGCGCGGCCATCATGAGCCTGGCGGTGATCGCCTGGAAGCGGCACCGCGCCGATGCCTGGCTCTTGAACCCCGCGCTCACTGCCGCCGCCCTGCTGGTACTGCAGGTGCTATTGGGCGCGGTCACGGTGAAGCTGGGGACCGCCGCTCCTGCGGTCGTGATCCACCTCGGCAATGCCATGCTGCTGCTCGCTGCGCTCACCATCGCGGTGCTGCGCTCCGGCGAGCGGGTGAGTGGCTTGTCCGACGCGGCTGGACCCGCCGCACGTGGGGCGCTGAGCGCCGTCGCCCTCTCCTTCGTCGTGGTGCTCTTCGGCGCTTTTGTCGCCAACTACGACGCCGGCCTCTATTGCCTGGGCTTCCCGCTCTGCGCCGGCGCCCTGGCACCTCCGATCACCTGGCAGGGCAAGCTGCAGTGGATTCATCGCCTCTTCGCGTTCCTGCTGGTGGGTCACACCATCGGACTCGCCTTCGGCAGCCGGCGGAAGCGCGGCGCCGGTGTCGCCGCATACAGCCGGTCGGCGTGGGTCCTGGCACTGCTGGTCGTGGCACAGATCGGCATCGCGGCATCGATGATCCTGCGGCTGCTGCCGCCCACACTTCGGGCGGCGCATCTCCTGGTCGGATCGCTCATCTGGGTCGCGACCCTGGTGCTGGCATTCCGGAGCCGGCGGCTGGGGGAGGCGGTTGGGCGATTGGGCGATCAGGCGGTTGGGCGATTGGGCGATCAGGCGGTTGGGCGATTGGGCGATCAGGCGGTTGGGCGGTTGGAGGGTGAGGCGGTTGGGCAATTGGACGAGCCGGCGGTCGCCCCGCGCCCCTCGATTGCGCGGGATCTTATCACCCTGACCAAGCCGCGCATCATCTCGCTGCTGCTGCTCACCACGATCGCCCCGATGTACATCACCGGACAGGGCGTGCCGCCCTTCTCGCTGGTGCTCTGGGTACTCGTGGCCGGTTACCTCATGGCCGGCGGCGCCAATACCGTCAACATGTGGTTCGACCAGGACATCGACCAGCTGATGGCCCGCACCAAGCTCCGCCCCATTCCCTCCGGCCGGATCCCCAGCTGGGCGGCGCTCACCTTTGGCCTCGCGCAGGGAGCGGTGGCGTTCTGGATGTTCTGGCGCTTTGTCAATCCGCTGAGCGCGTGGATGGCGCTGAGCGGGTACATGTTCTACGTCATCATCTACACCATCTGGCTCAAGCGGCTGACGTCACAGAATATCGTCATCGGCGGCGCGGCCGGCGCCTTTCCGCCGCTGGTCGGCTGGACCGCGATGACCGGCTCCCTAGACCTCGCGGCGCTGTACCTCTTCGCCATCATCTTCTTCTGGACTCCGCCCCACTTCTGGGCCCTCGCGCTCATCAAGCGGCAGGACTACGCCAAGGCGGGCATCCCGATGATGCCGGTGGTGGTGGGCGAGCACTGGACCAAGGTCCAGATGCTGGCCTACACCCTCATGCTCATTCCTCTCACCATCATGCCGACGGTGTTCGGCGCGCTCGGCCTGTTCTACGCCGGGGCGGCGCTGCTGCTCGGTGGCCGGCTGTTGTGGCTCGCCATCAGGGTGCTGCGCGAAGTAGGGGTAAGTGCCACGACCTGGAAGATGTACAAGTTCTCGCTGCTCTACCTCGCCTTGCTCTTCCTGGCGATGGGACTCGATCGGGCGATTCCCTTCGGGCATGGTTTCGAACGGGCGCCGGTGCTTATCCTGGACAAGCCGGAGACTGAGGCCATGGCGCCGATGGAGGGGATGGAGCATTAGGCGATTGGGCGTTTGGGCGATTGGGCGATTGGGCGGTTGGGCGATTGGGCGATTGGGCGGTTGGGCGGTTGGGCGATAGGCGATAGGCGAGGGTAGCTGGCAGGTGGCCAGCCACAGCCCGCTTATCTTCACCGCATGCCTGTTAGCCGAGCGCCACAGCACACCCGATCCGGTACGGGCCGCCCATGGGCGGCCCTTACGATGCTCACCTCCATCCCGCAGCCATGAGCACGCCACCCCCCCGCCGAGGCGTCCCCTCCCCCACCGCACTCAAGCGGCTCCTGCCGCTCATCCGGCCGCACCGCACGGCGCTGATCATCTCGTCGCTTTGCCTGGTGCTGGGCGCGGCCCTGAGCCTCGCCATGCCGCTGGTGATGGGACGGCTACTCGACGTGGCCTTTGGGCAGGGCGGCCGGGCGCTGCTCGACCAGATCGCGCTCGGCCTGTTCGGGATCGTGATCGTCCAGGCCGGCCTCAACTACGTCCAGGCCTACCTGCTCGCCGCCACCGGAGAGCGGGCGGTGGCGGGGCTCCGGCGCACCCTCTTTGGCCGCCTGCTGGAGCAGCCGCCAGGGTTTTTCGCCGAGCGCCGGACCGGGGAGCTGACCAGCCGGCTCACGACGGATGTTGCCCAGCTGCAGGGGCTGGTGAGCCATCAGGTGGCGGAATTCTCCCGCCAGATCCTGAGCTTGATCGGCGCCATCACCATGCTCGCCCTCACCCAGCCTCGGCTCACCCTCACCGCGCTTGCCGTCGTGCCGGTCGCAGTGGGCACCGCCTTCTTCTTTGGTCGCCGCCTGCGGGCCATGTCCACCGGAGTGCAGGACAGAATCGCGGAGAGCACCGCCGTCGCGGAGGAGGCGTTCAGCCAGATCCGGACGGTGCAGAGTTTTGCGCAGGAGGACTGGGAGCGGAGCCGGTTCTCCGACAAGGTGAGCCTGGTGATTGACGCCGCCGTGGCGCGCGCCAAGGTGCGCGGGGTGTTCTTTGCGGCGCTCACCTTTGCCGGCTTCACCGCGGTGGTGGTGGTGTTGTGGCAGGGGGGCGTGCTGGTGACCGAAGGGAAGCTCACCGCCGGATCGTTGTTCACCTTCCTGATCTACACCATCACGATTGCCGGCGCGGTGAGCTCGCTGGCCTCGTTCTTCAGCGCCTATCAGGAATCGGTCGGGGCGGCGGAGCGGGTCTTCCAGCTGGTCGAGCAGACCAGCACGGTGACCGATCCTGCCGATCCCCAGCCTCTCCCGTCCAAGGTGCAAGGCCGGATCACATTCGAGTCGGTCTCGTTCCAGTATCACGCCGGCCCCGATGCACCCTGGGCCATCCGGGACCTCAACCTCGAGCTGGCTCCGGGGGAAGTCGTGGCTCTGGTCGGACCTTCAGGCGCCGGGAAAACGACGATTGCATCACTCCTGCCACGCTTCTGGGACGTCACCGACGGGCGGATACTGCTCGATGGCGTCGACATCCGCCGGCTCAAGCTCTCCGACCTGCGCCATGTGATCGGCGCCGTGCCGCAGGAGCCTGCCCTCTTCAGCGGCACGGTACGGGAGAATATCGCGTATGCTCGGCCTGACGCCACGCTGGAGGCGGTGGAAGCCGCTTCCCGGGCGGCCCATGCCCATGAGTTCGTCGAGCGGCTGCCGCTGGGGTATGAGACGCTGGTGGGCGAGCGGGGGATCAAGCTGTCGGGCGGCCAACGGCAGCGGATCGCACTGGCACGGGCCATCCTCAAGGACCCCCAGGTCCTGATCCTGGACGAGGCGACGAGCAGCCTCGACACCGAGAGCGAGCGGCTGATCGAGGATGCGCTGGAGCGGCTGCTGCAGGGCCGGACCACGCTGATCATTGCCCACCGGCTCTCCACCGTTCGGCGGGCCGACCGGCTGGTGGTACTGGCTCACGGGAAGATCGTCGAGCAGGGGACCCATACGGCGCTGCTGGCGACCGGCGGGCTCTACGCAAGGCTGTATCAGCAGCAGTTCAGGGAGGGGGACCTGCTGTTTGCTTCGGTGGCGCCGGCGATGATCGCCGAGCCGTAACCGGCGACCGACTCACCCGCCAGTCGTGTCCCCCCGTTTTCGGAGTACTGTCTGAAAGTGAGTCGTCCCACCCCAGCACCCTTGGCCCGCGGGGTGTCGCCGCTCCTTCCTGTCCCCCCGCGGACCAGCCGCAGCGTAACGGGTTCGGAATCGTGCTGGATGTTGGAATGGTTCACGAGGCGGCCGGGAACGAGCGGTGAGATTCGCCGGCGAGACCGCACGCTGGCTGATGACAAAGAGAACGGCCCCCGGCTTTCGCCAGGGGCCGTTCGCGCTGCTACCAGCGAACCTACTGCCCGGTGATTGTCATCCGGACGTTAGTCGTGTTCTGGGCGGCACCGGTGAAGTCGGCAAGGGCCAGATACCATGTGCCAGCGGGCAGCGTCTGGCTGCATGCCTCGGGCTGGCCACCTGCCCCGGATCCGAACGAATCGCAGGCGAAGTCACCAAACTGGTCATTGCCGGCCGCGTCGATGAAGTAGCCACCGATATCCGCGGTGTTTCCCCATGCGAGCGACACGTTGAACGTTGTGGAGGCGCCCAGCACAAGCTTGTAGAACCGGCAGTGGGCTCCGACGTTGCCGCACTCCGCCGCAGAGACGAACTGACCGGCATCAACGTAGAACGAAGTGAGGCCAGTGGCCGGGATGTTGATCGTCGGAGCAGAGGCGAGCGACGTTGCGCCGGAGGCCGCCGCTACGGTGAGTGAAGCCTGCGTCGGGATGTTGAGCGAGACCGAGGTAAGGAAGCTCAGCACAATCCCACTGACCGTTACCGGCCCGGATGTCGAGCCAGCGAGTGGGACGAAGCTGATAGAAGTGCTGTCGGCGGCGAGAGCTACCACAACGGCCGCAGTTCCGCCAACCGTCACAGAAGCGGTCGGCAGGAAGAGAAAGCCGGGTGCGGACAGCGTGACTGTGTCCTGCGTCGGGAAGCTGCTCGGGGTGGAGGTGGAGAACACTCCCGGGAAGTCCGAGACTGCGGGGCTGGTTAGCGTCCCCCCCGAGACCGAGCTGTACGTCGCGACGGTTGGCGCGTACTGCAGCACGAGGTTGGTGATCGACACGGTGCCGCTGAGGCTCGGGCCGACGATGAAGGAGAACTGCGAGCTGTCCGCAGAAATCCCGGCCGGCACAACCACGCCACCTGTCCCGGTGGCGACTGAGCCGGGGGTGAACCGGAAATTGGCCGGGGCCGTCGCGACGACGGTATCACCGGCATTGGCGGCGGCGGTGGAAAGTGCGAGGGAGGGGATGGCGATGGCCACGATCCGGACCGGGACGGTGAGCTGCTTCCCGCCCACCGCGAAGACCGCGTTCTCGAAGCCCGAAGCGGCCACGGTGGTGACGTTGTACTTGGCCCGCGTCCAGTTCTTGGGACTGACGAGCTGGCCGCTGCTGTTGTACACCTGGTTGAACGCCAGGTCCTGGGCCACCGAAATGCCCGCCGTGGCGGACACCAGCGAGAAGGTGCCCGACAGGCGGTTCCCCTGATCGTCGACCGCCTCGATCAGGACCGACTGGGTCGAGTCCGGCCCGCCGATGAAGAGGACCGACGGTGTGGCGACCAGGTGGTCGATACCGTTGCGGAGAGAGTCGGTGGGATCTCCCTTGCAGGAGAGCGCCCCGAGCGCGGCAGCGAGGACGACCGTACTACGCATCACACGGTTCATGACTGTGTCCCTCGTGTCTGAAGACGAAAACGTGATCACCGCTCGCTGGGGAACGGGGTCTGCGATCTGGTAAACCGACTGCGACTACTGTGTGCCTCAACTTCTGGGACCCGCATTGAAGAGATCGATGCCCAACCAGCGGCTGATATCCTGAAGCGCTCCCGAACCGAGTATGTCCGCGTATCCGCCGAGACTCGCTTCCTTGAGATCATTGGTCACCAGCAGCTTGTAGGCCCCGGTGCCACCTCGATCGGTAAAGACGTAGTACAGCTGCTTGCCCCGGTCGTAACGCCAGACCTGATACGGCGGTGCTGTGCCGACGCTGGTGAGTCGGTCCAGTGCATCGGCCGGCTTGCCGTATTTGACGAAAATCCGGCCCCGGTCCGTCCGCCACCCCGGCGTGGTGCTGCGACTGCCTTCGGCGTACAGCTTGTTGGCCTCGGCGATCTGGGAGTAGAACACCTCCCGGTGTTCGTTCCGCGGGGTCGCTGGAGTCGGATCCCGGCCAGTCCAGAACCGGGTCAGGAACTCCCGTTTGGCCCTGATCGTCAGCCCGGATTTCCAGACTGACAGTGATTCCGGCGGCGCCAGATAGATCAGCGGCGCGAACGCCTCTTGCAGCTGGTCCTCGTTCAGCAGTCCGAAATAGCCTTCATCGGATTCCCGCAGGGAGGCGAGGCGGGACTCCTCCCGCTGCATCGTCTCGTTAAAGTCGGCCATGACGAACTGGTCGGCTCGTTCCTGAATTGTCCCGCCGACGTCGAGCCGGACCGTCATCGTGTACTTCCCGGAGGGCAGGCCCGTCAGATCCAGCGCCCCTTTCAGCACCGAGCCACCCGCCGCCACCCGGATCGCCGTGGCCCTGGTCGTGACCAGCGCGGTACCGCTCGAATCCGTCACCCGGACCTGCATCGTGCCGGAATCGGCGGTGGCCGAATAGGCTTCCAGCAGGTAGAACGCTTTGGGGCGAACCGGACTGAGCCTGAGCTCCGTCACGGCCGTCGCCAGTGTGTTGCCCCAGCGACGCTCGCCCGACTTGGGCATGGTGTCGCTGCCCGTGGCGACCCGCATGTTGGGCGACAGCATGAGATCCGATGCGCCCGGTGCTTCGGACCAGGCCGTCACGTTGGTCGCTGCGATGAAACGCTTCCCTGACACTGAGTCGGTGACGGTGACTTCGATGCGGGAGATCCCCGGTTCCAGGGAAAAATCCAGCATCTCAAAGGCGACGGCACCGGCACTCCTGAGGTCCGCCCGAGCCCGGCCAGGCCAGGACTGACCCTCCAATTGCTTGCCGTTCGGGTCCGTGATCTGGACCGTGACACCGTAGCGGAGGTCGCCGTGTGCTGCGTCCGACGGCGGTTCCAGCAGCGCATACGGTACTTCGACAAATGCCGTCACCAGCGTGCGTTGCTGTTCAGCCCGGTAGAATCTGAAGCACCGGACGCTCACCACCGGATTCGATTGTACCGCCACTACCGTTGGGCGGGCCGCCATAGTGGCCGCGAGCCCGGCCAGAAGCATCCAACGTCGCATTGCAGTCCTTGTAGGCGGAGCGGAAGCCGTTCGGCTCCGTCCGCCCCGTAACAGCCTTACCAGCCCAGGCCGAAGCTGAGGAAGTGCGTCGCCCCCAGGATACCCAGGTACTTGTACGCGTAGTCCACGTTCAGGTTGAAGTTCCCCTGACCGTACATCAGGCCACCGCCACCGGCGAGGCCGTGCAGGTTTTCCTCGCTGCTGAGGGAGGTCGACAGCGTGGTCGGCTGCTGGTTGTTGGACGAGATGTAGGAATAGCTGCCACGCAACGCGGCGGAGAAGTTGGAGCCGCCGACGTTGCGGGTCATGAACTCGAGGCCACCCGAGAAGCCGGCCTTGCTGTTGTTCGGCTGGTTGAAATCCGACAGCAGCGTGATGCGGCTGCTCGATGCGGTCAGGACGTCGTAGGCCAGCCCGACCCGGAAGGTGGTCGGCAGCGGGAACGACTTGGTGCGGAGCTGCGCCGGCTGATCGAGGCCCGGTACGTCAACTTCGCCGGGGATCGGATCACGCGGGGCGGCGGTGACGAGCGCATTCCCCTTGTAGCCGATGTTGGTGCCGAGGTTGGACAGAACGAAGGAGAATTTGACCGGGTGACCGTTCAGCGCCGCGTGGAAATTGGTGCCGAAGTCGACCGCGAACGCCCTCCCACTGGCGTCGCCGAGATTGTCACTGATGAACTTGGCCGTCAGGCCCGCCGAGAAGCGGTCCGAAAAGTTCTGGGCGTAGGTGAGGCCCACGAACGTTTCGCTCACGTCGTATGTGGCACCGGTGCCTTCGGGCTGCTCGGCGGTGTACACCGGCTGGTCCTTGAAGCCGAAGGTGCCGAGCTGCACACCGAAGGTCTTGGAGCCGCCACTGAAGGGGAAGGCGATGCCGCCCCAGCTGTACCGGGTGTCGGCGATGTAGTTGTAGGTGCCGACCATCATGCCGGGCCGGGTCATGAGGGCGACACCGGCGGGGTTGTAGTAGAGCGCGCTGGCATCATTGGCGATGGCGCTGTAGGCGCCACCGAGCGCGGTGCCGCGGGCACCCGCTCCGAGGAGCAGGAATTCCGCGGATGTGGTGCCGTAGGCCGTGTTGTCCTGCTGGGTGCCGGCCTGGGCCGCGAGGCCCTGAACCGAACCGCCGAGCAGGGCCGCGACGAGCACCAGGCGCGAGGTGTGAATCTGGATCATGGGGTCCGATCTCCTGGGTGCAGGGGGGGCGGGGGCCAAGGCCCCGCTCCCCGGCAGGCCAAATTCGCGGAGTTAAACATTGTGATTCGCCCCACAAGGCCCGCCCTGCCCCC
>JANOFA010000278.1:0-1134 GCA_031413355.1 Gemmatimonadota bacterium
CCACGATGAGCCAGAGCATGGACGGCGTGGTCGTGATCGGCGGCTGCGACAAGAACATGCCGGGGGCGATGATCGGCATGCTGCGGATGAACATCCCCGGCATCTTCGTCTACGGCGGCACGATCAAGCCGGGCCATCTGCACGGCCAGGACCTGACGGTGGTGAGCGCCTTCGAGGCGGTGGGACAGCACAGTGCGGGGAAGATCACCGACGCTGCGCTGCTCGAAGTGGAGCGGCACGCCTGCCCCGGCATGGGATCCTGCGGCGGGATGTTCACCGCCAACACGATGTCCTCGGTGTTCGAAGCGATGGGGATGAGCCTGCCCTGGTCGTCGACCATGGCCGCGGAGGATGCCGAGAAGGCGGAGAGCGCCGCGGAATCGGGACGTGTCCTGGTCGACGCCATCAGGGCGCAACTGCTCCCGCGCCAGATCCTCACCCGGCAGGCCTTCGAGAACGGTATCGCCGTCTGCATGGCGATTGGCGGCTCTACCAACGCCGTCCTCCACCTGCTGGCGATTGCCCACTCCGCCGGCGTGCCGCTCGTCCTCGATGACTTTGAAGCGGTCCGTGCCAGGGTCCCGGTGCTCGCGGACCTCAAGCCTTCCGGCCGCTACGTCGCGACCGACCTCCATCGCGCCGGCGGCGTCCCCCAGATCATGAAGATGCTGCTGGCCCACGGGCTGCTGGAAGGTGACACGCTGTCCATCACCGGGAAGACGATCAGCGAGGTGCTGCGGGACGTCCCGCCGGAACCGCGGGCCGACCAGGATGTGATCCGTCCGTGGAATCGCCCGATGCACGCCCAGGGACACCTCGCCATTCTGCGGGGCAACCTGGCCCCATCCGGCAGCGTGGCCAAGATCACCGGGGTCAAGAAGCCGCGGATGACCGGCCCGGCCCGGGTCTTCGATTCGGAGGAGGCATGCCTGGCGGCGATCCTCGGCGGGAATATCGTGGCGGGCGACATCCTGGTCATTCGCTACGAGGGACCCAAGGGCGGGCCGGGCATGCGGGAGATGCTGTCACCCACCTCCGCGATCATCGGCGCGGGCCTGGGCGATTCCGTCGGCCTCACTCAAACTTGTCCTTGAAGTTAATAACATACATTTATTATAAATATAATATAAAGAT
>JANOFA010000279.1:0-1195 GCA_031413355.1 Gemmatimonadota bacterium
CGAGATCGAGGGTGTCGCCTGGCGTGAGGCGCGCGGGGTCGGTGCTCGAGCGGGCCTGGGTGGCGTTGAGCACACCGCCAGCGACGAGCGACACCTCTCCGGTCGGGGCGACGTCTTCCAGCCGGGCGGTCCAGTTGGCCAGTGGCGCCCCGGCGACGGCGCGAATGCGCACAGCGGGCAGGCCGATGAGCGTGATGGCGCTGTCGACCGGCGGGGAATCGAAGGTCAGACTGCCGGCGTCATCGGGGCGCATGTCGCCGGTGGGTTCGCCCCACCAGTCGCCGGCGACGGTGCCATATCCCGGGTGATAGGACAACGCGATGGAGGCCGGCGCGCCCGGTGTTCCGCCTGATTCAAGACGGCCGTGAGGCGCGAGGCGGTAGGCGCGGGTGGTGGCTCCCGCGACCGGCCAATCCTCGAAGCGCCACCGGCCCGGAGTCTGTTTCAGATCGCGGGCCGGCCCATGCCCGGCGCGCTCGAAGAGCAAGAGTCGGGGCTCGCGCAGCATTGGCGCGTCGAGGCCACGCAGCCAGTGATTCCACCACTCCACCGCGCGGGCACGCCACTCGTAGTTCGGGCCGGGGGTACCGTCATCGGGCCAGGCATGCACCCATGGGCCGATCTCCACCTTGACCGGCGCGTGAGTCAGGTAGCCGAGCGCGCGGATTGGCGTGTCGCGGTAACCGTCGAGCAGACCACCAATGAAATAGGCCGGGATGACCAGCTTCTCGGGATGGTACCGCAGGCCATGATCGCGCCAGAACGGCCCGTCCACCGGCTGTTTCAGATAGGTCAGCACCCAGGGATAGGCGTCGAAGCGGTCACGGAAGTACGCCGCATCGATTGGGTAGTCCGGAGTCCGCGGCAGTGCATTCTCGTGATCGATCTGCAACGTGTAGGGATCGATGTGGAGAGCGCCGTCGATGTAGCGGACGTCGTCGTGGTAGAGATCGTCGGCGGCGTGCAGGGCGATGATCGCCTTGAGCGCGGGCGGCTGGCGCATCGCCACCTGGAGCGAGTTGAATCCGCCCCACGAAATCCCCCACATGCCGACATTCCCGTTGCTGCGCCGATCCGCGGCGAGCTGACGGATGATCTCGACGGCATCATCCTGTTCGATGTCGGAGTACTCGCGATCCGGCCGTTTCCCGCTCGACCCGCCGGTGCCACGGATGTCCACTTTCGCCATGAGAAA
>JANOFA010000280.1:0-2330 GCA_031413355.1 Gemmatimonadota bacterium
CTGGGCCGAACTGGATCGTCGGGGCCCAGGCCCCCACTCCTACGAGGATGTCATGCAGGCCGTCACCGCAGCGCCACCCCCGACCCACGAGGACATCCCCAATCGGGGCTACTACACCTCGTTGTATGCAGGGGCCGGCGGCACCAGAGCCGCGCCGCTCGTCCTGCGGCAGAGTGAAGCGCTGCTCGCGCGGTCCGAGAGGGTGATTCCCGGAGGAGCGCAGACCTATTCCAAGAGCTGGAAGCAGCACTTGCGTGGTGTCTCTCCGGTCTTTCTCGAGCGCGGTGCCGGCGCCCTGGTATGGGATGCCGACGGGAATGAGTATGTCGATCTGGTGCAGGGACTGCTGCCGAACATTCTGGGCTACGCCCACGCCGAGGTGGATGCCGCCGTTGCCGCGCGCAGCCGGCAGGGACACAGCTTTTCGCTGGCGCATCGGCTCGAAGTGGAGCTGGCGGAGCGGCTGACCGGGATCATTCCCTGCGCAGAGATGGTGCGTTTCGGCAAGAACGGCTCGGATGCCACCGCCGGTGCGGTACGCATCTCCCGGGCATGGACCGGGCGGGAGCGGATCGCCACCTGTGGCTACCATGGCTGGCAGGACTGGTATATCGGTGTCACCAGCCGGCATGTCGGCGTGCCGGCGGGGGTCCGGTCGCTGACCCACGCCTTTCCGTACAATGACCTCATGGCGCTGGAACGACTGTTGGCGGCGCACCCGGGCGAATTCGCCGCCGTGATCATGGAGCCGTTCAACTTCACCTGGCCCCATGCGGGGTATCTCGAGGGGGTGCAAGACCTGGCCCGCCGTCATGGCGCGGTGCTCATCTTCGACGAGATCTGCACCGGCTTTCACATGGGACTCGGCGGGGCACAGCGGCGCTTCGGCGTCATTCCCGATCTCGCCACCTTCGGCAAGGCGATGGGCAACGGTTATCCCATCAGCTGCGTCGTCGGCCGGCGCGAGATCATGCGCACATTCGAGGATGCGTTCGTGAGCTTCACCTTTGCCGGCGACGTCGGTGCCCTCGCCGCCGCGCTGGCCGTGCTGGATGTGCTGGAACACACCGATGCACTGGACCGGATGGACGCAGCCGGCCGCCGGTTGCGCGACGGCGCCACGGCGCTGGCGGAAGCGGCTGGACTCGGTGCGCGGTTCTCGACGATGGGGCATCCCGCCTGGCTGCTGCTGCGCTTCCTCGATACCATCGGCGCGGACGATCCGGTCCTGCGCGCGCTCTGGCTGCAGGAAGTCACTCGTCGCGGTGTGCTCCTGATCTCGACCCACAACACCTGCGCGGCGCTGGGGCAGGCCGAGGTCGAGCGGGTGCTGCGGGCGTACTCCGAAGCGTTCAAGTACGTCGGTGGCGAAGCGTGCAAAGGGACCGACCTGCGCACGCTGCTCGATGCGCCGGTACCCACGCCGGCCTTCAAGGCCCGGGGCTAGTCATGCTGCAACGCGAGACGTTCGCCGCCACCGAAGCCGACCGGTGGTTTTCCCGCAACCAGGCGGCGCTCGTCGACCGGGCGCCGGAGTCCGATCTTCCGCTTCGATTGCTCGAGCTCTACAGCCTGGCACCTCGCCGGGTGCTGGAAATCGGTGCGGCGAACGGGTGGCGGCTCGCCGAGATCGCACGGCAGGGCAGGGCGACGCGGGTGGTTGCGGTCGAGCCTTCCAGCGATGCGATTGCTGATGGGAACGCCCGCTTTCCCGCCGTCGAGTTTCATCAGGGGTTGGTGACGGCGACAGGGCTGCGGGAGCAGTTCGACCTCGTCATCGTGCACTATGTATTGCACTGGGTGGACCGGGGAGAATTGCTGCAGGCGGTCGCCGAAATCGATCGGCTGGTTGCCGATGGTGGCTACCTGCTGGTCGGCGACTTCTCGCCCGACGTCCTCACCCGGGTCCGCTATCATCACCGCCCCGACCTGTCGCTCTTCACCTGGAAGCAGCCGTACGGGGCGCTCTGGCTTGCCAGCGGGCTCTATACTGAAATTGCGATGCTCACCAATCACCATGGCGCCGGCCTCGATCCCGAAGTGGAGGATCAGGATCGCGGCGCGGTCTGGCTGCTGCGGAAGCGTGGCGGGGAGCGATATCGCGAGCCAGGCTGAAACGTCGGTGCTCGTGGCCGAACCTTTTCCCCTCCTTGTCCGTCGTGCCACCCCGGTCCCGCGCATTCCCTACGCCATCTGAAGCGTTTCTACTCTGTCCCGGAGTACCCGTGACACGCCTCTGGCTCGCCGTCATCGCGACCTGCGTTGCTCCCGCCGCCAATGCTCAGACCGGCGTGCCCGCCGTCGATTCCGCCGCCGTTGCCCGAGGCGCG
>JANOFA010000281.1:0-7490 GCA_031413355.1 Gemmatimonadota bacterium
GCCGCGGTGGTGATCCTCGGCTGGGACCTGTGGCAGAACCGGTTCGGCGGTGAACCCGCGATCGTCGGCAAGAGCCTCCGCGCCAACGGCGTCACCCGCGAGATCATCGGTGTCATGCCACGCGACTTCCTCTTCCCGACCAACGCCCGCCTCTGGCTGCCCAAGCTCGTGGACCCGCTGGCCGAATCATGGGGCGATGGCGAGCAGTTCGAGGTGATGGGGCGGCTCCGCCCCGGCATCACCCTGGCACTCGCCCGGCAGGATATCGGGGCCATCTCCGCCCGGCTGGCTCAGGACCATCCCAAGGAGAACGAGGGCGTCACCCCCATCCTGCAGCCCTTTACCGAGGAGTACATCGGCAAGGAACCGATCATCATGCTGTGGACCATGATGGCGGCGGTGTTCGGCGTCTTCCTGATCGCCTGCACCAACGTGGCCAACCTGCTGCTCGCCCGCGCCGCTACCCGCACCCGCGAGGTGGCGGTCCGGACCGCGCTCGGCGCCACTCGCTGGCGCATCGTGGTGCAGCATCTTGGCGAGTCGCTGGTCCTCGCGCTGATCGGCATGGTGTTCGGGCTGGGTATCGCGTGGCTCGGCGTCCGCCTGTTTAACGATGCGATGCTCGATACCGAGCCGCCCTTCTGGATCAACATCAAGCTCGATGGCGTGGTGGTGCTCGTGACCGTCGGGATCACCCTCTTCGCGGCGCTGGTGAGCGGCCTCATTCCCGCGTTGCAGGCCACCCGTGCCAACCTGCACGACGTGCTCAAGGACGAGGGACGCGGCGCCAGCTCGATGCGCATGGGCCGCTTCAGCCGCGGCCTAGTTGTGGTGGAGCTGGCTCTCTCCGGCGGCCTGCTGGTGGCCGCCGGCTTCATGATCCAGAGCGTGGTGCAGCGCTCCCGCTTCGACTACGGTGTCCCCACCACCGGCGTCTATACCGCCCGGCTCGGGTTGTTCGAGGCGAGCTACCCCGACTCCGCCGGACGGGCCCGTTTCTGGTCCGAACTCGATCGCCGGCTGGACGGCCTCCCCGGACAGCAGGGCGTCGCCCTCACGACGGTGCTGCCCGGCCTCGAAGGATGGCGCAACGACTTCGCGCTCGACGGCGTGACCTATGCCACCGAGCGGGATTTCCCCTTTGCCCGACGGGTGGTCGTCACGCCGGGCTGGTTCCGCGCCTTTGACGTTGCCGCGAGCGACGGGCGGGTGTTCGGCTCCGGTGACGTCGGTGGGGCTCTTCCGGTCGCGGTGGTCACCCAGGGTTTTGCCCGGCAGCACTTCGGGCAGGAACAACCACTCGGGAAGCGGCTCCGGCTGAACCCGACCGACTCCACCGCGGCCTGGCTCACTGTCGTTGGCGTGGTCCCGGAGGTCTACTTCGAGGGAACCGATGACGACAAGGTGAATACCACAATCTTCACACCCGTCGGGCAGGGCGACTACAGCTTCCTGAGTCTCGTGGTCCGGTCCACCGGTGATCCGTCGAGCATGGCGCACCCGGTCGAGGAGCTGGTGCGCCAGCTCGATCCCGACCAGCCGATCTACTGGGTGCGCACCCTTGAGGAGGCCATTCGCCAGTCGGCCTGGTTCTACCTGACGTTCGGCGTCCTCTTCATGGTGTTCGGCGGGGCGGCGCTGCTGCTGGCGACGGTCGGGGTCTACGGGGTGATGAGCTTTGCCGTCTCGCAGCGCACCCGCGAGGTCGGGGTACGCCTGGCGCTCGGCGCAACGGGGCGGGACGTCACCATGATGTTTCTGCGTCAGGGCGGGCGGCAGGTGCTGGTTGGACTCTCCTTCGGTGTGCTGCTCGCCTTTGGCCTGGCCAAGGGACTCGCACTCGTGCTCTTCCAGGTCAACACCGCCAACCCGCTCATGTATCTGGGTGTCACTCTCGCGCTCGCCGGCACCTGTCTGGTCGCGATCCTCATCCCCGCGCGACGGGCGCTCATGGTGGATCCGGTGGTGGCGATTCGGTATGAGTAGGGGCCGCCAGGCTCCAATCACACGCTGCCTCCGTGCAGCGACCATGAGGAGATGACCATGACGCGGTACCTCAAGCAGCTCCCGTTGCTCGCCATCCTTGGAGCCGCTCCCCTCGCGGCCCAGACGCCGGATCCATCGGCCGGAATTCGGCAGGCGATGCTCGATTACATCGACGGATTCTATACCGGCGACACCACACTGCTGGTCCGGAGCGTCTCCCCCAGTGTGATCAAGTACGGCTACTGGCAGGACTCCACCAATGCGCCGTTTGTCGGCGAGCCGATGAGCTACGCCCAGATCGTGGCCAAACCCCGACGGCCCCATCCGCCGAAGCCAGGCGCCCCGCGGGAGGTTCAGATCCTGGAAGTCCAGCAGCAGGTGGCGAGCGGAAAGGTGCGAGCCTGGTGGGGGATCGACTACATCCTGCTGGCGCGGGAAAATGACCGGTGGATGATTCGATCCGTCCTGTGGCAGGGTCCGCTGCCGACCACGCGATAGCGCTGCGAGTCGCTAGGAAAGCTCTGCACAAGAGCATAGGGAGGGGCGAGGTCGCGGGGGTCCCGCAGGGCGCGTGTGCGGGTGGGGGCGGGCGTCCCCGCCCGCCCGAACCGAGCGCCCGGAGGGACCCCGCGGAAGAGCCCCGACCTGAATCCCGAACTTGTGCAGAATTGCCCTAGCGGAGCAGCGGCACCACCTCCAGCTCGATCCGCTCCGGCGTGTCGGTCGGTGCAAAACGCTGCACCACCTCGCCGTCCGGGCCGACCAGGAACTTGGTGAAGTTCCATTTGATCGCCGTGGTGCCGAGCAGGCCCGGCTGCGCCGCCTTGAGGTGCTCATATAGCGGGTGCGCCCCGGGCCCATTCACCTCGAGCTTGGCGAACATCGGGAAGGTCACGTCGTACTCCAGGCTGCAGAACCGCTGGATCTCCGCCGCGTCCCCCGGCTCCTGCTGCCCGAACTGGTCGCAGGGGAATCCCAGCACCACGAGGCCGGCGGCCTTGTGGCGGCGGTAGAGCGCCTCGAGCCCGGCGTACTGCGGGGTGAAGCCGCACTGACTGGCGACATTCACGATGAGGAGCGTCTTCCCCCGGTACGGTTTGAGGGACGTTGCCTTGCCTTTCAGCGTGTGGACCGGGATGTCGTAGAGCGAGGTGGTGCGTGCGGGCATGGCGTGGTCCGAAGGGGTCGAATCAATCTACCCCATCGGGAGTATGCGGACGACACCGACGACCGTCAGCCAGCGGCCTTGTCGAGCACCTCGCGTACTCGCTGGGCCAGCGTGCCGATAGAGTAGGGCTTGGGCAGGAACTCCACTCCCTCCTTCAGTACTCCGTGCTGCACGATCACGTCGGCGGTATAGCCGGAGGTGAAGAGAACCCTGATCCCGGGCCGCAGCGCCTGGATCTCTTCCGAGAGTCGCCGGCCGTTCATCACCGGCATGATGACGTCGGTCAGCAGCAGGTGCAGCGGCTCGCTCATGCCACGAACGGCCTCGATTGCCTCGGGCCCATTGCTGAAGGCATGGACCCGGTAGCCCTGCCGCTCGAGCAGGCGCTTGGCCAGGGTCCGCACCTTTTCCTCGTCCTCCGCCAGGAGGATCGTCTCCTCACCTCGCGGCAGGGCTGCGATCGCAGGCGGGACTTCCCCGTCGCCGGTGTCTGTCACTCGCGGCAGGCAGATCTTGAAGGTGGTCCCGTGCCCGAGCTCCGAATACACCTCGATCCGGCCGCCGTTCTGCGACACCGCGCCGTAGATCATGGCCAGCCCGAGTCCGGTGCCCACGCCGAGCGCCTTGGTGGTGAAGAACGGCTCGAACAGGTGGGCTTTCACCTCCTCGCTCATGCCGGAACCGGTGTCCGTCACGGCGAGCAACACGTAGTCGCCCGGCGTCAGGCCCGGGTTTCCGTTGAGGCGATCCTCGTCCAGCCACACGTTCGCGGTCTCGAGCGTGAGGCTGCCGCCATTCGGCATCGCGTCGCGCGCGTTGACGGCGAGGTTGAGCAGGATTTGCTCCGCCTGACTGGCATCGAACCGCACCGACCCCAGCTCCGGTGCGATCACTGTTCTGAGTTCGATATCCTCGCCCAGGATCCGCTGGAGCATCGTCCGCACCCGGAGGACGATGTCGTTCAGGCTGAGCACGGTCGGGTGGATGATCTGTTTCCGGGAAAAGGCCAGCAGCTGGCCGGTGAGGCTCGCCGCCGAATCGGCTGCCTTCTCCGCCTCCATCAGGTCATCGCGGAGCGGGTCCCCGGTTGCGAGCCCGGTCCGCGCGAGTTCCAGGTAGCCCTTCATCACCGTGAGCAGATTGTTGAAGTCGTGCGCCACGCCGCCCGCCAGCCGGCCGACCGACTCCATCTTCTGGGCCTGCAGCAGCTGCGCCTGCAGTCGCTTGGACTCGGTGAGGTCAAGGAAGGAACCCAGCATCCCTGCGGGCTTGCCGGCGGTATCGGTGAAGAGACTGGCGTTCACCTGCAGGATGAGGCTGCCGCCGTCGGTCCGCTGGGCGACCAGCTCTCCCGACCACGAGCCGTGGGCCCGGATGCCGGCAATCACCTCATTGGCGACCTCCCCGACGAAGGCGGCGGGTCGTCCCAGCACTTCCGCCGCATCCACGTAGCCGAGGAGATCGAGGAACGCCTGATTGACGTAAGTCAGGTTTCCCGCCAGGTCGGACATCGCGATGCCGGTGATGGAGCTTGCGATGGCGGCTTCCTTCCGCAGCAGCTCCATCTCGACCCGCTTGCGGTCGGTGATGTCCGTGATGCTGCCGCGGCACAGCTTCCGCCCGGCGCCCGGGAGGCGGACGAGGCGGATCTCGCATGGGATATCTTTCCCGGCGGCGTTGCGATGGGTCCACTCGAACACCGGTGCGCCCCCGGCAAGCGCCTCCTCGATCCGCTCCAGCGCAGTCTCGGAAGAAGGACGCCCGTCGGGCTGGGTCGGCGGGCTCAGGTCAGTGACACTGTGGCGCATCAGCTCGTCGCGGCTCAGGCCGAACAGCCGAAGGGCATTCTGGTTGGCGTCCACGAACGCGCCCCGATCGACGTCGAACACCACGATTGCCTCCGGCGCGTGCTCGATCTGGATCCGGTAGCGCTGCTCGCTTTCCTCCAGCGCCCGCTGAGCCTCCTTGCGCTCGGTGCTGTCGGTGATGAACCCATGCCAGAGGATGCTGCCGTCCGCCTGCCGCTCGGGACGCGCATGGCCGCTGCGCCAGCGAACGCCCTGAACCGGAAGGATCACCCGATAGTCGAACCGCCACGGCTCCAGGGTGCGGGCGGAGTGTTCGATGGATGCCGCGACATCGGCGTAGTCATCCGGATGCAGCCGGCTGAACACCGCCGTGGCATCCTCCCGGACCTCCTCCGGGGTGACCTCGTAGATGTCACGGATCGCGTCGCTGGCAAATGGGAAGCAGGAGCGGCCGTCGGGAGAGAGGCGGAACTGGTAGATGACGCCGGGGACCTGCTGCGCCAGTTGATTGAGCAGATCGGAGCTGTTGCGCAGGGCCTCTTCGGTGCGCTTGCGCTCGGTGATATCGCGGCAATTGATCACGATGCCGCCGGTGGCCGGGTCATCGATGTAGTTGACACCGGTCCCTTCCAGCCAGCGAAGAGTGCCGTCGGCGTGGCGCAGCCGGAGCTGCCACGGCACCACCACGCGGGGCGACTCGACGCTCCGGGTGAACAGTTGCAGCGTCAACTCCAGGTCGTCGGGCCAGATCAGGCCGAACACTTCCTCACCGAGCCACTGGGCCTCGGCGTAGCCCAGCACCGTCGCGAAGGCCGGGCTCAGGTACTTGAGTCTGGCATCGATGCCGAGCAGCACGCTGACGTCGGAGGAGTGCTCGATCAGCGCCTGGAAGCGGCGCTGCTGGGACCCGGCGCGCTGCTCGACGTCCGCCTGCTCGGTGACGTCCCGGCCGGTGGCGAAGATCTGCCCGCTTGTGGCATCCAGAGTCGCGGTCCACCGAATCAGCCGGTAACTGCCGTCCTTGCAGCGATAGCGGTTGTGAAATCCCCGGGCGGTAGCGCCGGCCGCGAGCTTCGTTACCTCCTGTGCCGTGGCCTCGACGTCGTCAGGATGGATGAGCGTGGCGAAGGGGCGATCGATCAGCTCGTCCGGACGCCAGCCCAGCTGGTGCTGAAAGGCGGCATTGACCCGCGTGAAGCGCCCCTCCACGCTGGCAATGCAGAGCAGGTCGAGCGACAGGTCGAAGAATCGCTCGAAATCGAGTGCGGCCATTGCGCTCCTGCTTCGAGTCTCAACCACTGCATGCGCCTTACCGCACAACCGCCCAACCGCCCAATCGCCCAATCGCCTAATCGCCCAATCGCCTAATCGCCCAACCGCCCAACCGCCCAATCGCCCAATCGCCCAATCGCCTAATCGCCCAACCACCCCTACCGCCCCGCCTTCACCTTCCGCCGCAACTCCTCGAACCAGTTGTCCACCACCACGATCTGTCCCGCGCCCGGCGCCTGATCCGCCCCGGTCAGCCGCACCATCAGGAACCGCTTGTCATCCGGGCTCCCCTCCCAGTAGGGCACCACGTTGGATGGCATGAGTTGCGAGAGAGCGGTAAACAGCCGTCGCGGCTCGCCCGGCAGGAAGGTGAGGGATCCCCTCACAGGCGCCACCATCAGGTCGTTGCCCGGATTCTGAAAGAACAACTCGCTGCCGCTGTGCGACCAGCGGGGGCTGTTGCCTCCGGTGGTGGAGATCTGCCAGCGGCCGGAAGCCACGTCGGGGAATGGACGGACGTAGACCTCCGCCTGTCCGGACTCGTCGGAAACGTACGCCAGCCACCGGCCATCGGGAGAGAGCGAGATCCCTGTCTCCTGGAACCGACTGGTGAGAATCGGGATCGGTGCGGTGTCGCGGCCGGGCCGGACGGCGTACACGTTCCGGTTGGCCTGGTCGGTCGTCCGATACACCAGCCATTGGCCGTCGCGCGAGAGCTGCGCCTCCTGAATCCCTCCGGCTGGAGCACGCAACAGCAATTCGGCGGGGCGAGCGCCGTCGGCCTGCTGCCGCCAGAGGCTGCCCAGGCTGCTATCCCGGTTGGAGATGTAGATCACCGACCTGCCGTCGGCGGTCCAGGTCGGCCTGGTGTTGTTGGTGCCCTCGAAGCTGAGCCGGGAGAAGGGGCCCGATGGCAACTGCTTCACCCAGATGTCGACCGACCTCGTCCCGAGCACATCGATCGCCAGCCGGGTGCCATCAGGGGAGAGGGACAGTCCCCGGTTGGCCGAACCGGTGAACTTGAGCGACGGTTCGAGCGCCTTCGCCGAGCCATCTCTCCCGACCCAGACCGCCTCGACTGAGCCGTCGCCGCCGGTAGCCCGGCCCGGTATGTAGGCCAGGGTCCCCTCCCGGGAGATGGCGAGATCCGCCGCCCCGAAGTTCTTGGTGGCTATTCCTTCCACCAGCGGCACCGCTGGCCCGGTGAGCTTGAGCTTATCGACATCAAAGGGGGCGGCGACGAGGGTACCGTCGGC
>JANOFA010000282.1:0-3285 GCA_031413355.1 Gemmatimonadota bacterium
CGCATCTGCCTCGGTTTTCGTCGCGGGGGTGCCGGGCATGGCACGCCGCGCCCGCTTCTGGCTGCCGCGGGCCGGTCGGGTGGGCTGAGCCCCCAGGGCGGAAGTGAGAACCGGCACCTCCGGGGCACGTACAATGCATCAGGGGTCGGCTGGTGGCGCCTCACGGTCCCGTTCCTCAGGCCGGTTTGACACCGGCAAATGCAGCCCATAGGTTCGATTAGTCCATTTCCCACCAATTCCGGGTCCCTTTGGCCGAATTCGCCGTATCGCGGAGGCGCATCCGCTCCGTGCCAATGTCGCGCATCTGGCGCTCAATTCGGGTGGTCTTCGCGGCCACGCTGTTGACGACGTGCGGCACCGATACCGCCATCGGGCCCGGCATACCTGCCCACTCCTCCGTTGACCTCGCCGGCCTGCTGCGCGCCGGTGGCCCGATTCCCATTCCCATCGATACGGTCCTGGTTGAACTGCGGCGGCTCACCGACTCGTCTGTTGCTTTTTCGCAGCAGGTGGATGTCGCCCGGTTCACGCAGCAGGGGAATGATCTCATCCTGAGTGTTTCCCTGGCGCTCCGGACCTCGCCGGAACAGTTCTACCTCTACGCCGAGGCGCGTGGGGGCGGGGTGGTCTATTACACCGTCCAGTCCACCGTGACTGCCGCGGCGGGGCAATCGACTCAGACGCCGTCGCTTACCCCCACCTATGTCGGCCCCGGCAGCACTGCGGACAGCGTCGTGCTGACCCTCGTCCCCAGCTCGGTCGCCCCGGGCGACAGCGCGCTCGCGACGGCGGTGGTCTTCGATAACGATGCCCCGGTGGCGGGCGCGCCGGTCGGCATCGTGCCGGCGGACACCGTGGCGGTCCGCACTACCGAGGTCGGGGTGAACAGCGTCTGGCTGGTCGCTCCCGCCAGTGGCACCGACAGTACGCTTGTCACCGCGACCACGCCCACCGGACTCGTCACCGCGGCGCGGTTCCACTGGGCCGCTGGTGCTGTGGTCGCGTCGGTCATCGTCCTCCCGGCGGGTCAGAGTATCGCGCCCGCCCAAACGCTGCAATACAGCTCCACGGCGTACGATGCGCTCAACAACATCATCACCGGCCTGCCCGTCACGTGGAGCTCGAGCAACCTGGCGGCGGCGACGATCTCGCCGAGCGGCCTTGTGACTGCCGTGGCCGTGGGTACCAGCACGATCACGGCGACCATCGGCGGCGTGCCGGGCACCAGCCTGCTGACAGTGGCGACGGCGGGTTCCGGGCCCGGAAGCGTGGCTGCCGCCAGCGCCACGAGTCAGGGTGTGACGGTCAATCAGCTGGCGGGTGCTCTCCCCGCGGTACTCGTCAGCGATTCATCGGCTCAGCCGCTCGCCGGTGTGACGGTGACGTTCGCCATCACCGCCGGGGGTGGAGCCATTACCGGTGGGACAGGAACGACCAATGTCTCGGGCATCGCGACGCTGGGCAGCTGGCGCGCGGGCACGGTGGCCGGCGCCAACACGCTGACGGCGACGGTGACCGGCCTGGCGCCGGTGACGTTCACCGCGACCGGCGCTCCGACCGCGGTGCTCACGATCGCCCAGATCTCCGGCGACGCGCAGACCGACTCCGCCGGATTTACCCTGCCGCTGCCGCTGATCGCGGAAGTGCGCGACAGCTTCGCCAACCCGGTGCCGGGGATCGCCGCAACCTGGAGCGCCACCGACGGATCGGTGACTCCCGCCAGCACGACTAGCGACGGCGCCGGCCGGGTGCAGGGCAGCTGGACCCTGGGCTTCCTCCAGGCCAACCCGACTGCCACGGTCCTCGCGGCGGGGGCGCAGACCAGCTTCTCCGCCACGACACTCTTTGGCCAGCCGACGATCCTGCTGTCGTTCGCCGGCATCCCCGGCGTCGGTATCGGGCTGACCTCCCGGGTGTACGTGGATCTCAATCAGGCGGCGCCGACGGGCGGGCTTGTCGTTTCGCTGCTGAGCGGCAATCCATCATTCTTCACCGCGCCCGCCACTGTGACCATCGCCCAGGGCCAGACCCGCGACAGTGTTTTTGTCACCGGACTTTCGGCAGGCACGGCGACCCTCACGGGCAGCGCTTCGGGCTACACGGATGGGACGCTGACGGTGGATGTGCAGAACCGGAATATCGCCGTGCCGCCCACGCTCAACGTGCCCTACGGTCAGACCGCATCACTGCCCATTCAGATTCCGGCGCCGGCGCCGGTCGGCGGTGTGACCTTCACCGTCAGCTCCAGCAACCCGTCGCTCGTTCCGGTGCTGACGCCGACTGTCACGATTGCCGCCGGCAGCCAGACGGCGAACGCGACACTGTCCGGCCTGCTCCCGGGGCCGGCCACAATCACTGTGTCCAATCCGGCGTACATCGATGGCCTGACGGCCGCCGCAACGACCGCATCGATCAACATCGTGCAGGGCTCGGCCAACCTCAACGCGAGCTTTGGCACTTCCATCACCTTCAATTTCGAGAGCAGCGGTGTCCCGACGGCGGCGCCGTCGCCCGGGATCATCGTCAGTCTCACTCCGGCGGATCCGACCTGCGTGGCGGCGACGTCCCCGATAACAATCGCCACCGGCCTGGTCAGCGGAACTTCGATCCTGACCTACGGCGGTACGGCAAACTTGCCGTGCACCACTCAGTTGCTGGCCCAGGCGGCCAACCTCCAGTCGGACAGCATCACCGTCACCGTCGCGGTTGTCCCGGGGATCTCGGTGGGGGCGGTGACGGTGGGGAGCGATCTGCAGACCAATACCAGCTTCTCCCTGGGGGCCACGAATCATGGCGGCGTGAGTGTCACGCTTACGAGTAGCGATGCGGGGATCCTGCTGGCGCCGAATGCGACGACGCCGGGCCAGAGCTCGATCACGATCCCGGTGGCCAACGGAGTCTCGGGCGTCGGGTTCTATGTCGAAGGCGCGGACACGATCACGGCGACGCACACGGCGACGGTGACGGCCAGCGCCCCGGGATTCACCAACGGGACGGCGACGCACACGGCCGTCCTGAGCGGGATCATCGTGGCGGGGCTGCCGGGGTCGACCACGACGCTGTCGACGTCGAGTGTGGTGTATGCCTATGTCGGGGTGCCGTCGGGCAACAGCGTGAGCGTGCAGAACCGGCGGGCGGGCGCCGCGCCGCTGGTGGTGACGTTCACGACGCCGGGCGGCGGGGTGGGCGAGTTGCTCAAGGCGGCGACGGCGGCGGGGCTGACGCAGACGGCGCTGATCCAGCCGCAGACCTACTACACCCCATTCGACACCACCTCGGGCGGGG
>JANOFA010000283.1:0-9203 GCA_031413355.1 Gemmatimonadota bacterium
GCCATCATGCAGGGCACCCTCGCCGGTGGCGGCGGCCTCGAGGGCTCCATCCGGCGGGTGCTCGGAGTCAACTACCCCGAACTCTCCAGCCTGTGGAAGGACGCGGTGCAGAAGCGCTACCTGCCCGAGGTGGGCACCCGGCAAAAGGCGCGGGATGTCGCCCAGGTGATGCTGAATGAGGCCCGGTCGGAGGGGACCCTGCACCTGGCGCCGGCGCTGTCGCCTGACGGAAACCTCGTCGCCTACTTCAGCGAAAAGGACTTCTACTTCGTTGACCTCTACCTGGCCGACGCCAACACCGGCAAGGTGCAGAAGCGGCTGCTCAAGTCCTCGTACAGCAGCAACTACGAGACCTATCGCTTCATCAATTCCGCGGCGAGCTGGTCGCCGGACGGGAAGTACATCGCCATTGCCGCCAAGCGCGGGGCCCGGGATGAGATCGTCATCATCGACGTGGCGAAGAACCGGGAGCATCGCCGGATCAAGGTGAAGCTGAATGGCGTCACCACACCCGCGTGGAGCCCCGATGGCCGCCAGCTCGTCTTTGCCGGCTACGATGGCGGCCTGTCGGACCTGTTCATCGTCAACGTCACAGGCGGCGGGCTCGTCAGGCTCACGAACGACAAGTATGCCGATCTCAACCCGGTCTGGTCGCCGGACGGAAAGAGCATCGCCTTTGCGACCGACCGCGGCCCGGAAACCAACTTCGCCACGCTGCGCATCGGGAACATGCGCATCGCGCTGTATGACGTTGCGACCGGCCGCATCGACGGTCTGCCGGACATGGAACTGGGCACCAACCGCAGCCCGCAGTGGTCGCCCGATGGCCAGGACCTCGCCTTCGTCTCCGACCGCAATGGCGTCAGCGATATCTATCTGTACGAACTGAACAGTCGGCGGACCTTCGCGATCACCGATCTCTACACCGGAGCCCAGGGCATCACGCCGCTCTCGCCGGTGCTGTCGTGGGCCCGCAACGGCGATCGCCTCGCCTTTACCTACTACTCGCGCGACCGCTACGACATCTATGGCATCGACAATCCGCGGAGCCTGAAGCGAGCGCCCTACGTCGCGCCGCTGCTGGCTCGGCGCGATTCCGCCATGGGCCCGATCGGCGTGCTCAATCCGCCGGATTCCAACGGCGTCGTCACCGGGTACACTCCGATCACCCCGCGGCGCGATTCCGCCATGGGCCCGATCGGTGTGCTCAATCCGCCGGACTCCAACGGCGTCGTTACCGGCTTCACCCCGATCACGCGGGCGGATTCCGTCGCCGCGGCGGGTACCCCGCTCGAGTCCACCGGGTCGCTGTATGTGAACGGCAACACCTTCCGGCAGAGCGATTCCGCACCCGCCCTGCCGGACTCGGCCCAGCGCCCGGTCACGATCACGGCGCTGATGCATTCGACGGACATCCCGCTGCCGGATACCGCGGAGTTCACCATCAGGAAATACCGGGTCCGCTACCGGCCCGACTTCGTCGCCCGGCCCACCGTGGGCTACACCCGTGACAGTTTCGGCCGCGGCTTCTACGGCGGCAGCGCGATCGCCCTGTCGGACATGCTCGGCGATCACAACCTGCTGTTTTCGGCGTATGTGAACGGGCGGATCACCGAGGCCGCGGTGAACGCCACCTATGTGAATCTGGCGAACCGCATCAATTGGGCAGTCAGCGTGGGTCAGGAGCCGTACTATTTCCTGGAGGCCAACCAGGTCATCACCGATTCATTCCTGCCCGCCTCGGACGATCGCATCTTCGTCACCAACCTCCGGCGCATCGTGGTGCGCTCGGTGGGAGGCCAGGCATACTACCCGCTGAGCCGGTTCGCCCGGATCGAGTTCGGTATGAGTGCGGCGACCATCAGCGACAAGCGCCAGCAGATCCTGGAGCGCTTTGACCCCACCAGCGGAGTCCCGACGGCGGATGCGGTGTCACGGGAATTCAGTCTGAACAGCGCCAGCTATCTCCAGCCATCGCTCGCCTACACCTTCGACAACTCGCTGCCCAGCTACGTCGGCCCCTTCTACGGCCGCCGCTATCGCTTCTCGGTCGCGCAGTCGATCGGCGGCTGGCGCTTCTTCGAAGGACTGGCCGACTACCGCCGATACGACCACATCGTCGGCCCATTTACCCTGGCCACGCGCGCGCTCTACTTCGGGCGGATTGGCCGTGACGCTCAGCGGTTCCGGGTCTACCTCGGCAGCACGGAGCTGCTCCGCGGCAACACCTCAGGCAGCTACTTCCGCAATGAGTGCCGAACGTCGATCACCTGCGACGAGCTCGAACGCCTTATCGGGACCCAGCTCGCCGTGGGCAGCGCCGAGATTCGCTTCCCCCTCCTGAACAGCTCGTTCGGGTTCATCCCCAACGGATTCCCGCCGATCGATGGCGCCCTCTTCTACGACGTTGGGGTGGCCTGGAACGAGGGCGACAAGCTCAAGTTCAATCGGGCCACGGGTGACGACCCCCTGCGGGTCCGGACACCGTCGCAGACGATCGGCGCCTCCGCGCGGATGAACCTCTTCAACTTCGTGATCCTGCGACTTGACTATTCGATCCCGCAGGACCGGCGGGCGCTCAAGGGGTATTGGACACTGAGCCTCGGGCCGGTCTTCTAGTCCGGGATTCGCCCTTGCCATTTCCAGCCCGGCAGCCCCGGTGATGCACGGTGGGGGCGGGTCACAGACCCGGCCCTCCGTTTTGCCCTGAGGCGCGCCTCGCCCGGCCGCCTCCGGCCGACTATTTTGCCCCCGTGACAACCCGCCCCGTTCGGACCGCCCTGGTTCTCCTCCTTGCCAGCGCGTGCCAGTCCGACTCCAGCTCTCAGGTTCGCGGTCTGTCGGTTGCCACGACCACACCGCCCTCCAGCCTGCTGCGACTCCCGGCCGCCGGGGGAATCGCGGAGCTGTACCACCTCCCACGCCTCGAACCGTGGGGCTGGCGGTCGGTTGGAGTGCTTCCGGCCCTGAGCCGTCCCGTCGGGGCGGACCTCGACCAGGGCCTCATCTACGCCCTCGGCGCCAAGAACGACGTCGTGGCACTGGATCTGAAGACCGCCCGGCCGCGCTCCCAGTTGATCAGTAACGCCCGCGAAATCGCGATGGGGCCGGACGGCACCCTGTATACGGTGGATGACAGTCTGCAGGTCGTTCAATTCGTTCGCCGCAACCCGGTGCGCTTCGCCAGTCGGCTGACGGCCCGCCCGCGCGACCTGTTCGGCACCCGCACGACCAGTCTGCTCGCCATTGCCAGCGGCGCGACGAATGCCCTGACCCTGCTCCGCCCCGGTGAGCCGCCCACCCGGGCGCTGCTCCCGGCCGGCGATGCGGCGGCCACCTTCTGGGGTGACCTGCTCGCGATTGCGGCCGACAGTGCCGTCCTGCTGGTGAACCCGGCCGTGCCGGAGGATCTGGTGGCCATCAAGGTCGATGGCCACGCTCGCGCGGTGCTGTTTTCGCCCTCGGGACACCGCTTCTATGTGGCGCGGCGCGAAGGCGGCGTGCTGGTGTTCAACCGGTTCACCCGCAGCAGAGTCGCCGAGATCGCGTTGCCCGGCGCCGCCGGCGCACTGCGGGTCGATCCGTTCGGTCGCTGGCTGCTGGTGCACCCGCCCGCGGCCGACTCGGCCTGGCTGGTGGACCTTGCGACCAACGAGTATGTCGGCGGGGTGGCCACGGAGTGGGCCGCCGATCTCCCCGCGGTCACCAATCAGCAGGTATTGCTGGTCAAGAGTCGGGGTGACGTGGTCGCCTTCGATCTGACGGCGCCGGATCGCCCGGAGAGCGGACGAGTCAAGGGAGGCGCGGCGGACTATTGGCTGCCGCTCGCCTGGACCCCCGAAACCGGCACAGCGGGAACCGCGCCGAGCGACACCGCCACCGCGGTGATCCCCGAGGACGGCCGCGATACGGCAGCGGCAGCGGCCAGGGTATTCCTGCAGGTGTCGAGTTCGCAAAATCGTGATTGGTCAGCCGAGCTGGCGCGACAACTCGGCGAGCAGGGTCTCCCGGCCACTGTACTCGACCCAGGAGCCGGGGAAGAAGGCTTCCGTGTCGTCCTCGGCCCCTACCCCACGCGGGAAGTGGCCGAATCAACCGGGCGCCGGCTCGGTCGGCCGTTCTTCATCTATCAACGTGACCGTTAAACCAGGACGCGCTGCATGAAGCTCTCGAAGCTCGAGCTCTCCGGATTCAAGTCGTTTGCCGATACCGTGACCCTCACGTTTCAAGACGGCGTCACCGCCGTGGTGGGCCCCAACGGCTGCGGCAAGTCGAATGTCTCCGATGCGGTCCGCTGGGTGCTCGGCGAGCAGTCCGCTCGCATGTTGCGCGGCGGCAAGATGGAGGACGTCATCTTCCAGGGCTCATCGGGTCGCCGCCCGGTGAACGTCACGGAGGTGTCGCTCTTCCTCGACAACACCGACGGTGACCTCCCGATCGCCTATCAGGAAGTGCAGATCACTCGCCGGCTGTCCCGCAGCGGGCAGTCGGACTACCTGCAAAACGGCAGCGTGGTCCGCCAGCGCGATATACAGGACCTGGTGCGCGGGACCGGACTCGGGGGGGATGCCGGCGTCGTCATCGAATCGAGGATGATCGAATGGCTGCTCTCCGACCGGGCGGAGGAACGCCGCTCGCTGTTCGAGGAAGCGGCGGGTATCGGGCTCTATCGCGATCGGCGCCAGACGACGGAGCGGCGCCTGGAGGAAACCGCAGGCGACCTGCAGCGGGTGGAGGATCTCATCGCCGAGGTGCAGAGCCAGATCCGCAGCCTCGCGCGGCAGAAGGGCAAGGCAGAGCGTCACGCCCGGTTAACCGAAGAAAAGTTTTCCGTGCACCTCACGCTCGCACGCCGGCTGCTCTCCGACCTGACCGAGCAGTTGGCCACCTCCGATCAGCGGCATGGGCAGTTGGAGCAGGAACTCCCCGACGCGCGCAGCGGACTCGGTCAGCTCGAAGAACGGCGCGACGAATACGCCCGGGCCCGGGCCAGCGCGGATGCGCAGCGGACTGAAATCGCCCGCGGCCTAGGCAATGTGCGACTTGAACTCGGCAAACTCGATGGCGACCTCGCCCTCGCCGCCGAACGCATGGCCAATGCCGCCGCCCGAAAGCTCCGGGCCTCCGACGAACGGGGCGTGATGGACTCCCGTCGGCAGCAGGCCCAGCGCGATCGCGATGCGGCCGAACTCGAGCTGGCATCGGCACATGCGGAACGCGAGCGGGTGCAGGGTGAGCTCTCCGCCCGCAGCGCCGCCGAGCAGGAGGTCCGCCTCAGGCTCGGGGAGCAGCGTCAGGCCGTCCGCCAGCTGGAGGAGGAAATTCAGCGCCGCATTCAGACATTGCGTTCACTGGCGGGGGAGCGCCACTCGCTGGAGACCGACCTCGCCTCGCTTCGGGAGCAGGCCGCCGTCGCCAGCGCCCGCCGGGAAGCGGCACAGGCGGAACAGGAGGTCACCGACCGGCGCCGGGCCGAGACCATCGACGTGGCGGAACGCCATATCCACGAAGCGAAGCGGCTTGCCGGCGAGACCGAGCGTACCCGGCATCTCGTGGGTGAACTGCGCCGGCGCGAGGCGCTGGAGCGCGCCGATCGACGGACCGCCGAGGAAGCGCTGTCGCAGCTCTCCGCCCGGCGCCAGGCGCTGGAGGAACTCGAGCGCGATCGGGTCGGGCTCGCACCCGGAGCGGCCGCCCTGCTCTCCGCCCGTGAACGGTTCGGCGAAGCGATCCTCGGGCCGCTGAGCGACTTCCTCCGCACCGGCCGCGACGATGCCGAGCTGGCCGAACGGCTGCTGGGCGAATGGGTGCACGCGGTGCTGGTGCGCGACGAGCACGTGATCCCCGCCATCCAGGCGTGGCATGCGGCCGAGCATCCCGGGGCAATCGCACTCCTTCCCGCCACGGCGGTGGCCTCACACGTCGGCAGTGCGAGCCCCCTGGGCGAGCGGCTCTATGCCCAGGGCCCCGCCGCGGGTTGGGTACAGTCGCTGCTCGGCGGCTCGGAAGTACTCGAACCGACTGGCCGCGCGCTGCGCCGCCCCAATGGCGCCATCCTCCTCGCCGGTGCGCCAAGCCCCTCAGGCCCGTTGCGGCGCCGGGCGGAGCTGGAGAGTCTCTCCACCGACGTGGCGGACGCGCAGGCCGCCCTGCACCGCACTGACCTGGCCCTCGGCGCCACCGTCGCGAAACTGGCCGAAACCGAGCGTGCCCTGGAGAACGCGACTCATGCCTCCGATCAGGCGCGGGAGGCGGAGCGCATCGCGGTCTCGTCCCGCGAGGACGCTATCCGGGTGGCGAACGCCGTGGCCCGTGAGCTCGGCGAAGCCCAGTCGCAGGTGACCTCGCTGACGGAGCGGGTGGAGCGCTCGGAGCGCCGGCTGCAGGAGATTGATGCGAGCCTGACCGAAGGCGATCTCGCCCGCGCGCGGCTGGATGAGTCGCTGGGTCAGGGTCGGGCGCTGCTGGCGGACTTCGAGACCCAGCAGGAGGCTGCCCGCGATGCTCGGGTCCACTGGCAGGTACAGGAGGCCCAGCTCCAGGCCCGGCTGGAAGTGGCGCAGTCGACCCACACCCGTGCCTCCCGCGTCGGCACGGAAGCAGATCAGGCTTCCAGTACCCTCCTCGGCGAGCTGACCCAGATCGAGACCGACACCTCCACCCTGGCCGCCCAGCAGGCCCAGTGGATCGAGGCCCGCTCCGAACGCCGCGTGGCGGTGATGGAGCTGGAGACCGCCACTGCCGAAGCCGACCAGACCGCGCTGGACACTGGCGCCGCGCTGGTGACCGCGGAACAGGCGCTGCACGATGCGCGCGAACGGGTCGAGCGGCTCACCGCCGAGTATCATCGGCTGGAGCTCGAGATGACCGAGGCGGCGGGTCGCCGCCGGTCCATCGTGGAACGGGTCGAGAGCGAGTGGCGCAAGCCGGTCGACACCCTGCTGGCCGAGGCGCCGATCCTGGATCTCGATCTCCCCACCCTCGAGACGGAGGCCCAGCGGATCACCGAGGGACTCGAGAGCATCGGCCCGGTGAACGCGCTCGCCGTCGAGGAGTATGCGGAGGAGAGCAAGCGGCTCGAGTTCCTGACCGCGCAGCGCGACGACCTCGTCGCCGCGCGCGGTTCACTGCAACAGGCGATCCGCGAGATCGACGGCACCGCACGCACGATGTTCATGGAGGTGTTCACCGCGATTCAGGCCAACTTCCAGAATGTCTTCCAGACGCTGTTCGGCGGTGGCGAGTGCGACCTTCGCCTGGCCAATCCGGACGATCCGCTCGACTGTGAGATCGACATCCATGCCGCCCCGCGCGGCAAGAAAGTCCAGCGCATCCACCTGCTCTCCACCGGGGAGCGGTATCTGGTCGCGGTCTCGCTGCTGTTCAGCATCTACCTCACCAAGCCGAGCCCGTTCTGCCTGATGGACGAGGTGGACGCGCCGCTGGACGATGCGAATGTCGGGCGGTTCATCCGCCTGCTGGAGGAGTTCAAGCACTCGACCCAGTTCGTCGTCATCACCCACAATCCGCGCACCATGCAGTCCGCGGAGGCGGTCTACGGCGTCACGATGCAGGAGCCGGGCGTGTCATCCATCGTGGGCGTCCGGCTGGGCGAGATGGAGCGCGTGTGAGCCGTCGCCTTCCCGGAGTCGCCTCATGCTGATCGTCATGCGCCAGGACGCCGCCGAGAGCGAGGTCCAGCGCGTCTGCGATGTCATCGTCGAGATGGGCTACCAGGCCCTCCCCATGCCTGGCAAGCAGCGCACGACCGTGGGTCTCGTCGGGAATGACGGGCGGGTGGATGGGTCACGCCTTGAGGCGCTGAACGGCGTGCAGGAGGTCATGCACGTCACCAAGCCGTACAAGCAGGTCTCGCGCGAGTGGCGCCCGGAGCCCACTGTTGTGCGGCTGGCCGGAGGGGTGACCATCGGGGGCAATGACGTCGTCGTCATGGCGGGGCCCTGCTCGGTCGAGAGCGAAGCCCAGATCCTGGCCGCGGCCCATGCGGTGCGTGAGGCGGGGGCAACCGTATTGCGCGCCGGCGCCTTCAAGCCACGATCGTCCCCCTACTCCTTCCAGGGACTGGGCGCCGAGGGGCTGCGGCTGCTGGCGCTGGCCCGCGCCGAGACTGGACTGCTGATCGTCACCGAAGCGATGGACCCGGAGGGAGCAGACCAGGTGGCGGAGGTGGCCGATATCATCCAGATCGGCGCGCGCAACATGCAGAACTACTCACTGCTGAAGAAGGTCGGCCGGCTCCGGCGGCCCGTCCTGCTCAAGCGTGGACTCTCGGCGACGATCCAGGAACTGCTGCTCTCCGCCGAATACATCCTGGCGGAAGGGAATCCCGACGTGATCCTCTGCGAGCGTGGCGTGCGCAGCTTCGATTCCGCGACGCGCAACCTCTTCGATCTCTCGGCGATTCCCGTCGTGAAGGCGCTGTCGCATCTGCCGATCGTTGCCGATCCCAGCCACGGGACCGGGCATCGACACATGGTCATCCCGATGGCGCGTGCCGCCGTCGCTGCCGGCGCCGACGGCCTGCTCGTCGAGGTCCATCCGACTCCGGATCGTGCCCTCTCGGATGGCGCGCAGAGTCTCTTCCCCGAGCAGTTCACCCGGCTGATGCACGAGACGCGGAGTATCGCGGAAGTCATCGGCCGACGGATTGCTACGATGGCCGGGGCGGCAAAGTGAGGCGGAACGGGACTGTGACAGGTGGGCGGGGTCACCTCACAACGCTTCTCTGCGCCGTCACGCTGATGCTGCCGCGGCTGTCCGACCGTCCGCCCGTCCGACCGTCGGCCCCACCGCCCGTCCGCCCATCCGCCCTCGCCCAGGACCCCGATCCTCGCGTCATTGTGGACAAGGCCGCCAAGGCCTACGCCGCGCTCCGGTCGTTTCGGGCCGACTTCCGCCAGGTGATTGCGGACTCGATGATCGGGACCTTCGAAAGCCAGGGTACGCTGACCCAGGCGGGACCGGCCCAGCTGGTCATGCGGTTCTCCGATCCGAAGGACGACGCGATCGTCATGGACGGCGAACGACTCTGGGTCTATACCCCAAGCACGACCCCGGGTCAGGTCATCCGGATGAAGGTGCCCACCGATCCGACCTACGGGCCCAACGTCCTCGCCTGGATCCTGACCCGGCCGGCCGATCGCTACCAGAGCCGCTACCTCCGGTCCGATGCCGTGGCCGGA
>JANOFA010000284.1:0-2071 GCA_031413355.1 Gemmatimonadota bacterium
GCGACCGACCCGCCGAGCAGGACCGCGACGCCGGCCGCGATGCCCACACCCTCGGGGGTGGCCGCGAGCCGGGTGCGCCACAACCGCCAGGCACTCGCGAGGGAAGTGACGGGGAGATCGACCTGGGCCATCACCCGATCCGCCAGCGACTGCGCTGGGGAGAGGAGGGGCAATGCCTGCAGTCGCATGACCAGCACTCGCTCCGCATCGGCCAGCGCCTGGCACTCGGCGCAGCCGCGGAGATGCGCCTCCCGGACGGTCGGGAGGATGCCGGCCACCCAGAGATCCAGGTCTTCGGCGGAGAAGTGGGCTGCGGCCGGAACCCGGGTGACCCGCGCCATGACCCGGTCGGCAAACAGCGGCGCCGGCGACACCCGCGGCAAGCGGGCGAGCTGCTGCGTCACCTCACGGATTTCTTCCGCAGCGGTGCGGCACTCTTCACACGTTTCGAGATGGGACGCGCGAGCGGCAGGGAGACGTCCGTCCAGCCAGAGATCGAGCTCTTCATTCACGAGATGGAGCAGCGGATTCAGCATACGGGCTGACCTACGGTCTCATCTGAGGCATGGTTTCAGTCCCGCAGGTGCGCGAGGGAGTCACGCAGTTCATGACGTGCACGATGGATATACGTCTTCACCGTGCCGAGGGGGAGGTCGAGGAGCTGGGCGATCTCCTCATAGGCGAGCCCCTCGACATGGCGCAACAGAATGCAGGACCGGTACTCGGGGCGCAGCTGGCCGATCGCACGTTCGATGGAGCTACCGAGTTCCCGCGCCTCGAGGGCGGCGAGGGCCGACTCGCTCCGATCGCCCACCTGCAGGACGGTGGCTTCGATCTCATCCGGGGTGGTGGCGTTCGGCGCTCCGTCGAGCGACAGGGTCTGGACCGACCGTCGCCGCAGCTGATCGATCGCTGCGTTGTTGGCGATCTTGAAGATCCAGCTGGAGAACTTGAACTCCGGCCGGTACGTCGCGATGGCGTTCATTGCCTTGATGAAGGTCTCTTGCGAGAGATCCTCAGCCAGCTGCCGGTCGCGGACCATGCGGAGGATCAGCGAGAACACCGGCCGCTCATAACGGCGGATCAATTCGCGGTAGGCGGCCTCCCGGCCTTCCACTGCGAGCGCGACGATTTCCTGATCGGTGAGCGATGCGAGGTCGAGCCGTTCAGCCATGAGCGAGGACGCGGCTTGCGAAGCCACTTTGAACCGGACTACATTCATCGCCTATGTTGGTCACGGAAAGGAAGTTACCGCTTTCGGGCGGCGCAGAGAAGCGGTCCTATGTCCGGGCCATGTTTACCCAGATCGCCCCCCGGTACGACCTCCTCAATCACGTCCTCAGTCTCAACCTGGATCGCCGCTGGCGCCGGCAGGCCGTCGCGGAACTCGACTGGGAGCGGGTCCCCGCTGGTAGCTACCTCGATCTCTGCTCCGGCACCCTGGATCTCGCGGCCACACTGGGCGCACGGCCCGGCTTCACCGGGCAGGTGGTCGGTGCCGACTTCGTCCTTCCCATGCTCGGCCTGGGTCGGAACAAGTCCGACCGGGTCCGTCCGGTGAACGCTGACGCCCTCGACCTGCCGTTTCCTGACGCCACTTTCGACGGAGCGACGGTCGGCTTCGGGGTGCGCAACCTGGCCGACCTCGACCGGGGCCTGTCAGAGGCCGGCCGGGTCATCAAGCCGGGGGGACGATTCGTGATCCTCGAATTCACCACCCCCTCCTGGCAGCCGATGCGCGGGGCCTACCTGCTCTACTTCCGCCAGCTCCTCCCGTTCATAGGACGACTGGTTTCCCGGCACTCCGACGCGTATACCTATCTCCCGGAGTCGGTGCTCAGTTTCCCGGAACCCGCCCAACTCGCCGCACGGATGTCCGTCAGTGGCTTTTCCGATGTGCGCTGGCAGCTGCTGCTGGGCGGCATCTGCGCGATTCATGTGGGGACGCGGCGATGAGACCTGCCAGGCATGGGAGCGGGGAACGGGGAACCGGGAACCGGACAGGCACTGTGGCGTACACACCCACGCAGGGCTGGAGCAGCAGCGGGCATTCCGCGAGACCCGGATGCTC
>JANOFA010000285.1:0-4398 GCA_031413355.1 Gemmatimonadota bacterium
GTCGTACGCGTTCGTCACGCTGATGTCCAGTTCAATGCGCTGGTGCTCGTCCAAACGCCACGTCTTGGTTACCCCTATATCCAGCCGGTGGTACTGGGGTAAACGACCGCCGTTCAGGTCGGCCAGGAAGGTGTGCAGCTCCCCGTTGCTTGTGGTGATGTCCGTGCCGATGCCGCCGCTGAAATCCACTTCCTCGCCGAAGCCTTGCGTTTTCGTGAAGGGGAACCCGCTTCCATAGTTCCAACGGACGTTCACCTTCCAAGCATCGAATTTCCCGAAGGCTTGGCTCACCACCAGGTTCACGTTGTGGCGGCGGTCCCAGATCGGGTTGTAGGAGCGGGTACCGTCGAACCGATTTACGTAGGTGAGCGAATAGACCGCCCAGATGAAGGTGTTGTTCTTCTCGTACTTCAGCAGGATATCGCCACCGTACGCCTCACCGGTCTCCACGATGAAGTCCTTCTTCAATTCGTCCGGCTTGTCCTCAAATGCCGGGATGTCGTCGTACAGTTTGTTCCGGTTCAAGTTGGTCACCTGGCGGAAATCCTTCAGGTATCCTTCAACGTTCAATTCCAGTTCAGGCAGCAGGTCCACTTCGAAC
Source organism: Gemmatimonadota bacterium (assembly GCA_031413355.1). GTDB lineage: Bacteria > Gemmatimonadota > Gemmatimonadetes > Gemmatimonadales > GWC2-71-9 > JADJOM01. Next base: position 602 of record JANOFA010000285.1, read on the forward strand.
CCGAACACATAGTGGTTGGCCCGCTGCAATGGATCCTTGATCTCGCGCACCTCGCCATCCGCGGTGGTGAGTTCATCGGGCAATTCATCGGGACTGCTGAGGAAGCCGTAGAACAAGTTCACCACATCGCGGTCGCTGTTGGCGGCCACCAGGTTCTGGCTGTACATACCGGCGGCACCCTTGATCCGGAAGTCGTCGGTAACGTTCCACTTCGCGGCGATCCGTGTCTCGGGGCTGAAGACGCTGAGACTGGCGTAGTAGTGCAGGTGGACGCCCGGGTCGATGACCAGCTTCTTGGTCTTCACTTTGTAGTTCACGTAAGCCGCCAGCTCGCTCGTGCTTTCCGCTTGCTCGAACTTGTTGCCGACACTGTTGAAAAAGCTGTAGTCGGTTTTGAAACCGAGCACTTCAATGCCGTACTTCACTTCATTCCGGCCCACGAAATACTTGAAATTAAGACCACCGTTGAAATTGCTGATCGAACTGCGGCGTGGATCCAGACCGCCTTCGGCGCCCGCGTCGTCGGCCGAGGATACCGCAATCGTGCACCGACCCTTATGTGGACCCCGCCTGTTCCACCGACCGTCGGATGCCAGCCAAAGTCCGCGACGCGATCCCATGGACGAACACCGGGCCGATCACCCAGTTCGCCGCGATCCACCGGATCAGCGGCCAGGGCGGGCCATCCCATTCGTGGATGATGGTGACGTGCGTGCCATCACCCTCGGGCACGACCCGCCAGACAACATCCATCCCGCGGGTGATCCCGCGGATGTGCCGGTAGCGCACCTCGTGGCGTGTCTCATCCACCCACATGTCGGAGACCCACCAGGTGGGCCAGTTGAGCGGACCGAACGGCCGGTTCGCGCTCATCTCGACCACGGCCCGATCGGCGCGGCGTTCCAGCATGCGGACCCAGCGATAGTGTGGCAGAATCGTCGGCCACTGCTCGACGTTCCTCGCCGCCGCAAAGACCCGGTCTGGTGTCGCCCCGATGTGCCCCTCGTCCACCACCCTCATGCCGCCGCCGTGCGCCACGCCGCCACGAGGCGGAACCCCAGCCGCTGTTCGACCCGGGCCGGCATCCCGGCCTGGCGTAGCAGGCCGGCCAGTTCCGTCGCGGTGAAGCCACGACGCACCGAGGTGAGGCCGTCGGCCCTGGTCGCGGCATCGAAGCCGAGCAGGCGCGAGCCGAGCCAGAATCCGGCGAGGGCGACGGGGGAACGGCGCAGGTCTGCGATGATGACACCGTGGCGCGCAATGGCATTGGCGGCGCGGCAGCAGTCAATGATCGCGGCCGGTGCCAGGTGATGGACCAGCTGGCTGGCGATCACGATGTCCACGCCGCCGGCGCCGACGGGCAGGGCACTGACACAGCCGAGCATCGTCGGCACCCCCTGTTGCCGGGCGAGCCGGGCGGCCGCGGGATGCCGCTCGACGCCGAACGGAATCAGGGTAATTCCACGTCGTGCCGCCCAGGCCACGGCCCGGAGGGGCAGGTCGCCGGCGCCGGTGCCGATATCGAGCAGCGTGAGCCGGGCCCCGCGCGGGACGTCGGCCAGCAGGTGGCTCAACCCGCTGCGCACCGCCCACCAGCCGCCAAACCAACGGTTGGCCGTGCTGATATGGCGGAGCGAATCCCGCACGACGGCGGGATCGGCGTCGGGATGATCCAGCAGCTCGTCGCCGGCCGCCAGCGACAGTCCGTGCGTCGGGCTGGCGGTCATGGGCGACGCAGGGCGGCGTAGCTCCCGCGGTGATACAGCAGTGGCTCGCCGTTGCCCGCGCTGCCGCCGGTGACCCGGCCGACGAACAGGGTATGATCGCCCAGCGGCACCTCGGTGAACTTTTCACACTCGATGTGCGCCAGCACCCCCTCGAGGATCACCAGGCCATCCTCCGTCTCGCGGTAACGGAGCCCGGTGAAGCGCTCAGCCGCCGGCGTCACCGCGAAGCGGCGTGACAACTCCTCCTGCCCAGCGGCGAGGATGTTGATCACGAACGGCGGGCCGGCGCCGAGGGCGCGATGCATGTCGGCGGTGACATCGACGCACACCGATACCAGCGGCGGCGTGAGCGAAACCGACGTCAGGCTCGAGGCAGTCATGCCGACGGGATGACCGGCATCGTCGCGCGTGGTGAGCACGGTGACACCGGTCGCGAACCGGGACAGCAGGTGGCGAAAGGCGGCGCTCTCCAGATCGGGGCGGATCACAGGACCATGCGGGCGAGAAACCATGGATTGAGGACGGTACGGGCTGGCAGGATGTCGCCGGTAACACCAATGAAAGTATGGGCCAGCCCGCGGCGCTCCAGCCGGCCGACGGCGCGGTCGAACAGGGCAGGGACGAACATGCTGTACCCCACCAGCCGCTCCATGGTCCATTTACCGAGGAAGGCGCGCCGCCGCCCGAGCCGGTATGCCTCCAACGCGCGGGCGGTCACAATGCTGCCAGCCAGCAATGCGGGATGGGCGGCATCGGCGGCGAGCACCGCGCCCTGCAGGGCAGAGCAGATGCCTTCGCCAGTGAAGGGGTCGAAGAAATCGGCGGCATCGCCAACCAGCAGCGCGCCGTCGGCGGTGACCCGTCCCGACCAGGCGGCGAACGGTCCCGTCACCATGACCTCACGCACCAGGCGCTCGGCGCGGACCCGACCGGCTACACCGGGAAAGCGGGTGAGCAGTTCGAGGAAGTAGTCCGTCGCTCGCCCGCGTGCTGCCCTGACCCGGGACTGAGGCACGACGAGAGCGACGTTGGCGAGGTCGGGCCCGATGCGGTTGAGGCCGACATAACCCTCGGGTCCGACATGCATCTCTGCCAGGCCCTCGAGGCCGGGCACACCGGCGACATGTGCGACGAACGCCAGCCGCGACGGCATCCCATGGCGGCGGCGGCCCAGCCGCCGGGCCACCACGGAGCGCAAGCCATCGGCGCCGACGACCAGACGGGAGCGGATCGTGGTGCGGTCGCCCTGCGCATCGCGCACCACCGCGCCGGCGACGGTGCCACCGTCGTACACCAGCTCCTCGATAGTGGTCTGCTCCCGCACCTCGGCGCCGGCCGCGCGCGCCGCGTCCACCAGCTGCTGGTCGAGGATGCGACGCGAGACCGCGAGCCCGGTGGCGTTGGGGCGCAGCGGATCTGCCTCGGCAAAGCGGCCAGTGAGCGAGGCGCCCTTCGGCGCAAAGACCCGGGTTCCGTGCAGCGGCTGGGCACCGGCCTGCCGCAAGGTGGGGAGCAGCCCGAGTCCGTCGAGCTGACGCACGCATTCGGGGCTCAGGTACTCGGAGCAGGCCTTGTCGCGGGGGAAGCGGGCGCGGTCGATCACGACCACTTGGTGACCGGCCCGGGCGAGGTGGATCGCCGTGGCGCTGCCGGCCGGTCCAGCGCCGGCGATCAGTACATCAGGGTGACGCGACATGGCGCAGCATGATCCGATCAGTGAGTAGGGGCCGCCGTCACCGCATCACCCACCAGCCGAGCACGGTCATCGCGCCGGTGGCGAGGACGTTCACTCCGTCATTCGTCAGCTGCCGCAATTCCAAAGTATTTTTTTTAGCATCAATAACTTCCTGGTACGCAATTTCATCTTTGTAATAAGCTTTCGAAACCAGGTTAACCGGTACGTTCATGCACCTGTAGATCATGTATGACATGAACAATCCGAAGCATACAAAAACCAATATCAGCTTAGTTGACCAACTCATTATAATTTATTTTTCGATTGAATAATCATTTTGATTTAAACACCAATTTCCTCTGACAGAACAAAAAAACTTTCTGAATTATCGTCCC
>JANOFA010000286.1:0-5242 GCA_031413355.1 Gemmatimonadota bacterium
GAACATGGCGGGCACCGTGATCGTGCAGTCAGGTCAGACGCAGGTCTTCACCTCGGTCAGCGTCTCGCCCGCCACCACCAACCTGATCGTTGGCGGCACGGTGCCGCTCACCGCCACGCCGCTCGATCAATCCGGGGTCCCCATGGCGGGGCTCCCCGCGGCCACCTTTGCCACGAGCAGCGCGGCGATCGCCACCGTCAGCCCCGCCGGCGTGGTGACTGCCACGGGCGCCGGCACCGCCGATCTCACCGCGACCATCACCAGTAGTGCCACCACGCACAGCGCCACGGCGACGGTACTGGTCACCGCTCCATCCCCGGGCGGCGTGACCGTGACCACGACCAACAACAACACCTTCTCGCCTGGCGCCGCGGCGATCGCGGCCGGTGGCACCGTGACCTGGCAGTTCGGCAACGGGACACACAACGTGACCTGGAATGCCGGAAGCCAGCAGCCGCCGGGTGGCAACATCCCGGACCAGTCCGCCGGCACGCAGTCGCGGACCTTCCCCACTGCCGGCAACTACACCTACCAGTGTACCCGGCATAACGGGATGACCGGCTCGGTCACCGTGAGTGGCGGCGGGGCTCCCGTCTACAGCTCGCTCGACGTGCAGCCGCTCTCTCCCTCGGTGGCGGTCGGATCCACCGTCCAGCTCATCGCGACCCCGCTCGACCAGAATGGCACCGCGATGCCCGGTCTGCCGGCGGCCACTTTCGCCAGCAGTGACGCGGCGGTCGCGTTCGTGAGCACCGGCGGTCTGGTGACGGGTGTGGCCCAGGGGACGGCGACGATCACCGCCAGCCTGTCGGCAAATGGAGTGACCCACACGGCGGCATCCATCATCGCCGTCGGCACCGGGCCGGGCACGATCGTCACGACGCCGGGGCTGTTCTTCAACCCCGACGACGTGAAGGTCCCGCCGGGCACGACCGTGACCTGGCAGATCTCAGGTACGGCCCACAACATTACCTTTGAGACGATCGCGCCGCCGGGTGGCAACATCGGCACGACGGCCCCGGGCATCAGCGTTTCCCGTACCTTTCCCCAGCTCGGGGAGTACCGGTATTTTTGCTCGATTCACGGGTTTGACGGAAAGGTCCGGGTCGAGTGACCTTTCCCCCCGCCCCGGACCGATTCGTCACCATGAAGGAGTCGCGATGCGACGAAGCGCCCTGACCGCTGTGCTCTCGAGCCTCCTGGTGACCGGCCTCGCCGCCCAGGGCGGACTCGATCGGTCGCCCAACGTCTCGGGCGACTGGGTCGTCCGACCCGGGACGGTGCAGTTCAACTTCCTGCACCGATTTGTCAGCAGCCCCAAGCCGGTCCGGAAGGTGAGCAACTTCCCCACCTTCCTGCTGGCGACGTCGTTCCTGAAGGGCACGACGTTCGGCTTCAATTACTCGACCAACTCGACCCTCGCACCCGCCTACCCCAATGAATGGGAATTCTTCGTCCGGGCCCAGCCCCTCACCCAGGCCCGCGGATTTCCGGTGGATGTCGGCGGGCAGGTGGGCTACAATCTCGCCGCCAAGGGGGTCGACGGCGAACTGTCAGTCGCCCGTCAGGCGGGGCCACTCCGCCTGGTCGCCGTCACCCGCGCCCTCTCCGATCCGCTGAAGCAGAACGGGAGCCCGCAATTCGCCGTCGGTGGCGCGGCAGCGCTCAAGCTGACCCGGCACTTCGGGCTGCAGGGCGACTACCTGCGGCTCACCGACCTCAACACCGCCGCCGGCGAGCAGGCGGCCTGGAGCGCCGGGCTCGCCGTCGCGATTCCAAACACGCCGCATACGCTCTCCTTCCACGTGACCAACACCAACACCGGCACGCTGCAGGGCGCCTCACGTGGCGGGGCGCAGCGGCGCTATGGATTCGAGTTCACCATTCCCATCACCCTGGCCCGGTACTTTGGCGGCAAGTCCGCGCCGGCGCCCGTCGCGCCCGCAACGCCCGGGGCTCCGGCGCCGGCCGCTCCGGGGCTGGTCCCGACCGGCCCGGTGTCCGGTACCGTGCAGAAGAGCGGGATGCAGGGGCTGCAGTTCACCGCGGCAACCCTCACGATCGCCGTCGGCACCACGATCGAATGGAAGAACGAAGATCCGGTGCCCCACACCGTGACGGCCGACGACACCAGCTTTGATTCGGGGATGATCGAGAACGGTCAGGTCTGGCGCTACACCTTCACCCGTCCCGGCACCTATGCCTTCCACTGCACGCCGCACCCCTTCATGCAGGGGACGGTCGTGGTGAAGTGAGGAACGACTGATGATGCGACGCTTTTCTGGAGGACTGGTGCTGCTGGCTTTGCTGGCGTTGGCGGCAGCCTGTGTCAGCGACCGGAGTGGTGCCACCGGTCCATCCGCCGGGGCCTGTACCGCGAATCTCGATCCCGCGCAGTTCGGCTCCACGATCATCGCGATCCAGAATTTCGCGTTTCTGCCGACGCCGGTGCATGTGAAGGCTGGCAACAAGGTGACCTGGATCAACTGCGAGCCAGCGGGGACGCCGGCACACACCAGCACGGCGGATGGCAACTCCTGGGGTTCCGCGCTTCTCGACCCCGGTTTCACCTTTACTTTCCTGTTCCCAACCCCGGGTACGTTCGCCTACCACTGCGAGCCGCACCCGTTGATGACCGCCCAGATCGTGGTCGATCCCTGACGGACTACTTCCGGCCGACGAACTCCACCGACTCCTGCAGCATCTCGTCCGCTGTCCGCAGCACCCGCAGCTGCGCCGAAAAGGCGCGTTGGGCGATCATCATGTCGGTCATGGCGCCGGCCAGGTCGGCGGCGTCGCCGGTGGCCACGCCGGGTGAGGGCAACGGCGATCCGTCCCCGGACGCCGGGTCCGCGGAGAGATCGATCAGGCCGATGCGGGCGATCGATGCCGCCGCCCGATCCACCTGGCGGCTGTACATCTTGAGCGCGTTGAGCGCGGACGATACTGCACTGGGAGAGACTGACATCAGGGGGACCCCGGGGTACTGGCAGCGGCGTACTGGGGGCCATCCTGGAGCCCATGGCCGCTGCTGGTGAGTATCGGTCCGGTCCCGGAATACTTGAGGCCCGACATGGGCTCTACTCCCAGCCCTCCCGCTTTCTGAAGTCGTCGAGCCGCCGGCGGTCCCGCTTGGTGGGGCGCTCGTTGGTCTCCGGCACAAAGAGGACGTGCGCCGCCTTGAGCTGAAACGCGACCCGCTCCCGCTCCTTCAGGCTCGCCGCCGTCTCCGCGTAGAGCTTCGCCGCCTCCGGCGCCGGGCCCCGCCGCTCCGCCAGCCCACGCACCTGCACCACATGCTCGTACGGCCCCAGCCGGATGCTGACCTCATCACCGGCCTGAACCAGCTTGGCGCGCTTCACCCGCTCCCCCGCCACCCGCACCTTTCCGCCATCGATCGCCTCAACCGCCAGCGAACGCGTCTTGAAGAACCGCGCGGCCCACAGCCACTTGTCGAGCCGGACCTTCGTCGGCAGAATGGGCCCGCTCATGCGCGGCCCTCGGTCTCGTCGGCTGGACGGAAGACCAGGTCAAAGGCGAGGAAGACCGTCTTGGAAAAGGGATAGCAGAGAAACGGCATGACGATCATCATGGCGCCACCGCCATAGAGCAGCAGATCCCAGGGAGGGGTGGGCCAGGTGAAGACCAGCAGGTTCACCACGGCGGCGGCCCAGATCAATTCGGCCGCCATGAAATTGAACATGTAGGCGCCGACCACATAGCCGGCTTCGCCCCGCTCGGTACGGAGTCCGCAGCTGGGACAGCGATCGCGGATCGAGAGCCATGACTGGAAAAGCGCACCGCCGCCGCACTGGGGACAGCGGCGCCGCAAGGCACGACCGAGCAGCAGCGGGATGGTGGGCGAGGGGACGGGCATGGTGATAATCTAGGGTAGCGGCGGGCGTCCCCGCCCGCCTGGGATCAGGGCGACAATCCAAGGCCGGGGCGGGCGTCCCCGCCCGCCCGGGATCAGGGCGACGATCCAAGGCCGGGGCGGGCGTCCCCGCCCGCCCGGGGTCTCGATTGTCGCCTACACCCGGCGATCAAGTGCCCGGAAGCCCAGCGCCATGTTGAGCCAGCGGACGAAGGGGGTGAGCGCGGTGAAGTTCCGGGTCAGCGTCGCCGGCAGGCGGGGCGACAGCGACTCGGCGTCGGTCAGGAGTCGCATGACGAAGAACGATCGGTGCCGGAGCCACCGTCCCGCGGGGTGGTCCGCGGCATAGCCGCGCGGCATGCGGAGCAGCATCCCCTCGGTGTCGAGCCCGCCGAAGCGCCGGCGGAACGTCGGCGCCTCCACCAGCTGCTCAAAGGCCGGCAGCTCCCCGACGACTGCCTCGCGAAGCCGGGTCAGGGCGGGTCGTGGCGGCATCCAGATGCCAGCACCGATCCGGCACTGGCCCGGTTCGAGGTGCAGGTAGAATCCCGCTCCCCCCGCGGCGTCACCACCGACCCCGCGACCGGCGTCAGCATGATAGAACCAGCAGGCGGCGTGGGTCTTGTACGGTGACTTGTCCCGGGAAAAGCGTACGTCGCGGTGGATCCGGAACGCGGAGCGGAGTGGATCGCCGACGATCTCGGGGGCGAACGTCGCCAGCCGGACATCCATCTCCTCGATCAGCGCCTTCAGGGGTGCCCGTACCTCCTGCTCATAGACCGGACGCTGCTGTTCGAACCACGCCTTCGTGTTCCGCTTCCTGAGCTGGGAGAAGAAACGGAACAGGCCCGGTCGAAAACCGGAAAACCGGTCGCCCGTCATCGCCCCGCGCCCCGCGCCACTCTTCCTCGCGCCGGTCGGCCGACGTCTGCGCCCCGCCGCTGTTGCTGTCCCCATCACCAACCGCTCCTTCCGTTCACGAGTCCACTGCTTGATGGCCCACTCTCGCTTGAGTGCGGCCCCGTGATCCTCCGCCGGTTCGGTCCAGACCAGCGCGACGGGTCGGTGCGCCCGGGTATAGCGGGCGCCCCGACCGGCATTGTGCATCGCCAATCGCTTGGCCGGATCCCGCGCGATACCGGTGTAGAAGGACCCATCCGCGCAGCGGACGATGTAGATGTGCCAGGGCATGCGATAAAGTAGAGCCGTTTGGGGTCAGCTGTCAGCCGTCAGCCATCAGCCGTCAGCCGTCAGCCATCAGCCAATGGCCATTGGCCGTTGGCCGTTGGCCGTTGGCTTGAATCGTACAAGATTCGCCCAACCGCCCAACCGCCCAACCGCCCAACCGCCCAACCGCCCAACCGCCCA
>JANOFA010000287.1:0-1062 GCA_031413355.1 Gemmatimonadota bacterium
CGTCGAGGACACGGCAATCGTCACCGCGACCGGAAACGCGATCACGGGAAAGGCGATCGGCAGCACCCGGGTCTTCGCCAGCATGACCGAAGCTGGGGTCACCCGCGGAGACACCGCCCGCGTGGTCGTGACGGCGGCCCCCGCCGGCAGTCCGGCCCATCCGGTGAACACGCCGGGCACCAGTTTCGCTCCCGGCACCGTGAGCATCACGGCTGGCGACAGCGTCACGTGGCTGTTCCTCGGCGCGGTCCACAACGTGACGTTTGTCCCGGGCGGCCCGATCCCCCCCGGTGGGGATATTCCGGATCAGGCCTCGGGCCAGGTCATCTCCCGGACCTTCACGGCCGCCGGCACCTATCAGTACGAATGCACCCGGCACGCGAACATGACCGGGCAGGTTCTGGTGCAGTCGGGGCAACCGCAGCTGTTCACCTCGGTGTCCCTCACTCCCGGTGCCGCCTCCCTCCTCGTTGGAGGGACGATCCAGCTCACCGCGGACCCGCTGGACCAGAACGGGGTCCCCATCGTGGGTCTGGCGCCCGCCGCCTACACCTCGTCGGCGCTGGCGGTCGCCACCGTGAGCTCCTCCGGGCTGGTGACCGCGGCCGGACCTGGCAGCGCCACCATTACCGCCAGCATCACCAGCGGTGCGACCACCCGGACTGCGACCTCGGCGATCACCGTCAATACGCCCGCTCCCGGAGCCACGGTCACCACTCCGAACCTGACCTTCGCTCCGTCGACGGCAACCATCCAGGCTGGCCAGACGGTCACCTGGGACTTCTCCGGCGCGGTCCACAACGTCACCTTCTTCACCGCCGTGCCGCCCGGCTTCAACATTCCCGATCAGCCGGTGGGCAGTGTGATTCCGCGGACTTTCCCGACGGCGGGCGTCTACACCTACGAGTGCACCCGCCACGCGAACATGGCGGGCACCGTGATCGTGCAGTCAGGTCAGACGCAGGTCTTCACCTCGGTCAGCGTCTCGCCCGCCACCACCAACCTGATCGTTGGCGGCACGGTGCCGCTCACCGCCACGCCGCTCGATCAATCCGGGGTCCC
>JANOFA010000288.1:0-1568 GCA_031413355.1 Gemmatimonadota bacterium
GATGGGGACGGAGCCCAGCTATTTCCAGATCAAGAATGTCGACATCGCCAGCGGCCGCATCTTTACGCCGCAGGAGGTCCGGGCCGGCGTGCCGGTGCTGGTGATTGGCAGCGAGATTGGGGAGAAGCTGTTCGAGGGGCGGGAGCCGCTCGGCAAGGTGGTCACCATCGCCGGCCTGCCCTACCGCGTCATCGGCGTGGCCGCCAAGCGCGGAACGCTATTCGGCTTTTCTCTGGACAAATTCGCGGTGATGCCCTTCCGCGCGCGCCGGCTCGACGCTATATCTGTCCGCTGAACATCCTGGATGAGCTGCAGATCAAGGCGGCCAACCCCACCCTGATGCTGACCGCCATGGGCGAGACCGAGGCGCTGATGCGCAGCCGCCGCGGCCTCAAGCCGGGAGTGGAGAACAACTTCGATCTGCAGAATGCCTCCGGCGCCCTGGAGGGGTGGAACAAGATCTCGAAGGTGCTGTTCACCGCCCTCCCAGGCCTGGTGGCCATCTCACTGGTCGTCGGCGGCATCGTCATCATGAACATCATGCTGATGGCCGTGGCGGAGCGCACCCGCGAAATCGGGATCCGCAAGGCGCTCGGCGCCAAGCGGCGCGACATCATGGCGCAGTTCGTCATCGAGAGCGCCACGCTCTCCACCGTCGGCGCGATGTTCGGCGTCGGCACCGGTATCGGGCTGGCGTACCTGGTCCGGGCGCTCACCCCGCTCCCCGCCGCCGTCGCGCCGTGGTCCATTGGCGTGGGCGTAGCGCTGGGGATGATCGTCGGCATCGTGGCCGGCGTCTATCCTGCGAGCCGGGCCTCCCGTCTCGATCCGATCACTGCCCTCAGGGCGGAGTAGGTCCTCATGGCCTTCGGCCGGGTGTTTGAAGGTGTCGGAATCGCGCTGGACTCGCTCCGCGGGAACAAGGTACGCGCCGCGCTGACCATCCTGGGCGTCGCGATCGGTGTGATGGTCGTGATCGCCATGGCGGCGGCGATCACCGGGGTCAACCGCAGCGTGACCGCCCAGATCGAGACCCTCGGTCCCAAGACGTTCTTCGTCTTCAAGTACTTCCAGGCCGGGATCCATGTCAGTGACGGCTCGGATGAGCTCTCCCCGTGGCGCCGCAATCCGAGCCTGACTGTCACGGAAGCACAGATGCTCCAGCAGGTGCCGGGCCTGCGCAGCGTGACCTGGCGGGAGGATGCGGGCGGCCCGGTGGCCGCCGGCGATGTCAACCTGAGTTCGGTGCAGATCCAGGGCTTCAGTCCCGATTGGATCCTGACCCAGGGTGGCATCATCGCGGCAGGACGCAACTACACCCAGCTGGAGTACGCCGCCAACTCCCGGGTGGCCGTCATCAACGATCGACTGGCGGAGCAGCTCTATCCCGGACTGGATCCCATCGGCAAGCGGATCAAGGTCTCGGGCGAGTGGTTCGAAGTCGTCGGTCTCTACACCGAACCCAAGAGCCTGTTCGGCGACTCGGAGTCGCCGATGGTGGTCATGCCCCACTCCACCTTCACCAAGGTGGCGGACTACTGGAAGGGCTGGATGATGTTCGCCGTGAT
>JANOFA010000289.1:0-1083 GCA_031413355.1 Gemmatimonadota bacterium
CTCCTGGGGCAACGACGCCAAGAGCAGCTACGAGCGCATGATCGAGCTGGTGAGCCGAGCGGAAGGGTTTCTGGAGCAGCGCAAGGCGACGCCTGTGGCGCGTCGCACCGGAGCCACCACCGTCACGGGCATCGAGGGGACGATCGCGCAGCTGCGGCATGCAGCCTCGAAGGCACGCGGCAGTGCCATGATCGTGCGGCTGGACGACAGCCCCGAAGCGGCCGGCTTCGCCGATCGGCCGGACGTCACCGATATCGCCACCCGCGGCCCCCTGACACCCGATCACGTCATCCGCACCAAGCCGCGCGCCATGGTGGTGAGCAGCGATCCCGCCGCGGACATCAACCGCTACGCCACCGCCTACCAGGCGTACTACGAGCGCCACAAGCAGCCAGGCCAGACCATGCTCGACCCGGCGCCGCGCTGGGGCGTCTGGCCCGGTGTCGGCACCGTGACGCTCGGGCCGACGGCCAAGGATGCCGCGATCGCCGCTGATATCGTGCGGCACACCATCCGCGCCATCCAGTGGTCCGAGTCACTCGGCGGCTGGCAGGCGCTGCGGGAGGCCGACCTCTTCGAAGTGGAGTACTGGGACCTGGAGCAAGCCAAGCTCAAGCAGGGCGGAGCCAAGCCGCCGTTCGCCGGGAAGATTGCGCTCGTGACCGGTGCGGCGAGCGGGATCGGAAAGGCCTGCGCCGAAATGCTGCTGGCGCAGGGCGCGGCGGTGGCGGCGCTGGACCTGAATCCGGCAATCGCAACGCTGTTCAACAAGGCCGACGCCCTCGGCATTGCCTGCGACGTCACCAATCTCGCCGCCCTGCAATCCGCCGTGGCGCAGACGGTACGCCGCTTCGGCGGGATCGATATCGTGGTCAGCAACGCGGGGATCTTTTCGCCCAGCGAATCGCTCGACAAGATGACGGCCGAGAACTGGCAGCGGAGCCTGGACCTCAATCTCACCAGCGCCCAGCACCTGATCCAGCTCACGATTCCCTACCTGCGCCTCGGCGTCGATCCGACGATCATCATCAATGCGTCGAAGAACGTGCCGGCGCCGGGACCGGGGGCGGGGGCCTACTCGGT
>JANOFA010000290.1:0-1276 GCA_031413355.1 Gemmatimonadota bacterium
GGCTGGCAGTAGCGCTCGCCCAGGGTACGGAGCTGGGTCAGCTCCTCCTCCGGCATCCCTTCGTAGCGTTCGGTCAGGTACAGCATGGTATCGTCGAACCACTCCTTCTGGTGTTCCGGCAGGGCTTCCAGGACGCCGCAGCGAAGGATGTGGCTGAACAGCTCATCACGAGCCTGATCGAACATACGGGGGGCAACGGGGGTCCGGCGGGGCGGCTTGCTCTTCGTCATGCTGCTGACTCTCCTTTGACCTGGTGGTCTTGCGGCGGGGAATATAACGAAACGCCCGGTCCTCGGGCAATTGCGGGTTTCCTCCCCCCGGTTTGGGGGGATGATTACATTCCCTGCGCTTCCACCGGCCCGGGGGGTTGTCGGGCATCACGAGGATCAGATGGGCGATCACGACGAGGTGTACGGCCAGGCCCGTGCGGACCAGTTGCGCGAGCTTCTCCGCCGACTGGCGGAGCGGATCCAGGCGCTGGATGCCGCCGGGCGCCTGTTGCAGGCGTCGCCGGAGCTCCAGCGCCTGCTGGGCGATGCCCGGAGCGAGTTGTTTCACTATGAAGTCCGCTGTACCTACGAGTCTCCCGAGGTCGCCGACAGCCGGCGTATCGTGGAGGACGCCGAGCGGACTTCGCTTTCTTTCGATCTTCCAGAGGATGACGAACCATGGCGGCCTCCGCCGGCGGAATGAATCGCTTCTACCTGATCCTGGGCGGCCTCGCGGTCGCTGGTGCCGTCGTGCTGGCCGCCCTCACGCTGCGGAAGCCCGCGGTGAGCATCCCCGCCAACGCGACGGTGCAGGTCGCTGATACCAGCGGCTTTCACGGCTACTACCTGGGATCGGACAGCGCGCCGCTCACGGTCACGGAATATGCCGACTATGAATGTCCGGCGTGCCAGGAGTGGGCCTCGGTGCAGTGGCCCACCATCGAGGAGCGCCTCATCAGGACCGGCAGGGTCCGCTGGCGCTATCGGGACTTTCCGCTCGACCAGATTCACCCCCACGCCCTGATCGCCGCTCACGCAGCCGCATGCGCCGATGAGCAGGGGAAGTATTGGGAGATGAACAGCCGGATCTACTCCTGGGAACCGCGCTGGCCGGAGCAGCGGGATGCACTGGGCACGTTCAGCGGCTACGCGAAAGGTGTCGGACTGGATCTCCCCAAGTACGGGGAGTGCATGCAGTCGGCGCGGTATGCCGGACGGCTGCAGGCGAGCAAGGCGGAAGGGATGGCCGCCGGCGTCCCGTCCACGCCGACCTTTCTGGTCAATGG
>JANOFA010000291.1:0-1047 GCA_031413355.1 Gemmatimonadota bacterium
GGAGATCGGCCGGGACAACGCGCTCTTCATCCACCTCACGCTGGTACCGTATATCGCCGCCGCTGGCGAGCTCAAGACCAAGCCGACCCAGCATTCCGTCCGCGACCTGATGCAGATCGGAATCCAGCCCGACATCCTGATCTGCCGCAGCGAACAGCCCATCAGCCCCGAGATCAAGCGCAAGATCGCGCTGTTCTGCAACACCGACTTCGAGTGCGTGGTCGAGAGCCCCGACGTCGCCTCCATCTATGAGATCCCGCTGCGCTTCCGCGAACAGGGCTTCGATCGCGTCGTCTGCGAGCGGCTCCGGCTGGAGACACGGGAACCGGACCTCGGTCCATGGAAGGCCATGGTCGAGCGGATTCTCCGGCCCAAGCACAAGGTGCGGATCGCGGTCGTCGGCAAGTACACCGACCTCCACGACGCCTACAAGTCGGTGCAGGAGTCGCTGATCCATGCCGGGATCCCGCATGACGCCGGGGTCGAAATCCACTGGCTGGCGAGCGACCAGTTCACCAGCCAGGAGGCAGCCGGCCGGCTGCTCCAGGATTTCGATGGACTGCTGGTGCCTGGCGGCTTCGGGGTGCGCGGCATCGAGGGAATGATCGAGGCCATTCGCTGGGCCCGCGAGAACCAGCTGCCGTTCTTCGGCATCTGTCTCGGATTGCAGATCGCCATCATCGAGTTCGCCCGCAACGTCTGCGGCATGATCGAGACGAGCAGCACCGAGTTCGAGCCCGAGTGCGAGTCGCCCGTCATCGCCCTGATGGCGAACCAGCGGGAAGTGAAGGACATGGGCGGCACCATGCGGCTCGGGGCCTATGCCGCCCGGCTGCGCCAGGGGTCGCGTGCGGCGCAGGCCTACGGCGCGCTCCAGATCAGCGAGCGCCATCGGCATCGGTGGGAAGTGAACAACGCCTATCGCGACGTGCTCGCCGAGCACGGGCTGCGGCTGTCGGGCCAGTCGCCTGATGGTGGCCTGGTCGAGATCATCGAGCTGCCGGACCATCCCTGGTTCCTCGGCTGCCAGTTCCATCCCGAACTCAA
>JANOFA010000292.1:0-1111 GCA_031413355.1 Gemmatimonadota bacterium
CCCGCCGCCACTGAGTCGAGCCGGGCTGCGAGCTGCTGCAGCGAGAGGCGCAGCGAGTCGGTCGCGGTCACGGGCTGCTGCGCCCGTACCTGTGCCGACACGCCCACCGACAATGCGGCAGCAACTGCCATGGTCCTGAAACGATTGATCATATGTCTCCCGACGGATTGCCCCGAGGAGTGGGGCGCGCTCACACTGCGATGTGGTGAACTACTTCAGGAGCGCGAGCGGGGCGGGGCGCGGGAGTGGCTGTTGGCGAGCCAGGTCTGCGTGGGGGCGACGGGGGTGGGGCGAAGAAGCGTAGTGCGGACTGACGCGACGGGCGCGAGCCCGGGGTCGGTGAATGCTGCGATGCCAGTGCCGCAGCGGGAGGCGAGATCCATGGCGCACGTTACGCCGTGCGCCGATGTCGCGCTCTCGCTGGCGATGCTGTTGGCACGCGGCTGGGCGTGTTCCAGCGCCGAGTGATACACCACCGCGTCGTAGAGCGGCAGGCCGAAGCCCGCACCCACGAGGGTGAGCAGCAGCAGCAGGGCCTGGAGACGCACGGTGAGGGAACGCATGAGCTTGGTGCAACCTAGCGGCATGGGTCGCAGGTCGGAAGCGGGAGCCTGACACTGCCGGCGTCCGGCTCGATTGTCAGGGGTCAATCTGAAACCCGGCCTCAGCCAGGACCACGTATGAATCATCGAGGCTGAGCACGACGCGGTAGCGGCCGGGCGCGAGCGGCCACCCGCCTCCCTCCGCGGTCTGATCCAGCACGATCGCGCCGCCGATGGCGGCCTGGGTATGGCGCCAGAGCAGTGGGTTGGTGTCGCCCGCCCTGGCAGAGTCGGCATACACCCCGATCCAGTCCCACCGGTTGCCCGGCGCGTCACTCCATTCGACCGTCACCGGCTCGCCAGAACGAAACGAGCGTCGTGGCGTGCCGACCGTCGGCGGTGCGTTCCGCGCGGTGAGCCAGAACGGTGCCCGGGACTGCAGTGTGTCTACCCCATCCAGCAGGGACACTTCATACGCACCCGTCGTGAGGCCTCGCGACGAGATCTGCCTGGTCTGGAGTGTGAGAGAGGAGTCGGCCGCCCACCGAGTGACCAGCATGCGACTGTCC
>JANOFA010000293.1:0-1141 GCA_031413355.1 Gemmatimonadota bacterium
GCGGGAGAGGGGGAACCCATCGATGAGTGTTGTGCTCCCCCTCTCCCCGACAATAGAAGGGGTCGGGTAGGGGCGAAGCTCCAGCTCCGCCCGCGGTACGGTGAGCACGAATGCTCTCATCGCGAGGACCGATGGGACGTGGCAATCCCTTCAGGCCGGAGCCGAGCCGCTTCAACCAGGTCGTCCGCAGCACCGCTTGTACGTCTTGCCGGAGCCGCAGGGGCAGGGCGCATTCCGGCCGACGCGGGGTGTCGGAGGGGTGGTGCCTCTCCGCTGCTTGAGGAAGTGACGGTGCATGATCGAGATGTCGGCGGAGAGGTGGAGCAGCAGCTCGTTCCGCAGCTCCGGCGTGATCGGCGGCGGCCGCAGCCCCGGATCAGGATCGTCCTCGTGAGCCAGCATGTAGATCGGCACGAGTGGACCGGCCAGGTCGTCATCATTGATGAATGACTTCCAGCTCTTCCGCGAGAGGTCAACACCGGTCAGGAAGCCGTGCGCCCAGGCGTTGCCGGGCAAGTCCTCCTCCACGTCGGTGACGAGCGGGAGCCAATATTTATTGCGGGCCAGGGTGTCGGCGATGCGGTTCCAGTGCCGCTGGACGAGGTTCAGTGCGTCCTGGGCTTCCGCCATATTCTGGAAGACCACCCCGGCGTCCTCCTCGTCTTCCTTTCCGGCGCCGAACACCAACTGCAGGTACTGGCTGGGGAGCACCAGATCCGGACCGATCACCAGCGCGACGTGGAACCCGTCGAGCGCCTCGGCGTCGGTGATCGGGCCGGCGGCCGCGTCGAGCCAGGCGTCGAGCCGGTCGAGTTCGGTCTGCGTCAGCGGCGGCTTGGGCGGTGTTTGCATAGGCTGGTATAATGTGCCGTCGGTTTGCATCTTGCTGGAGAGGGCAGGGGGTGGCCGCCGCGCTCACGATTATGGGTAGGGACGAAGCAATTGCACCGCCCGCACTCAGCGTCCCGCTCACCCGAGCCCGCTCGCCAGCGCCTGAGCGAATGCCGGCTCCTGCACGATCGTCGGGAGAGGGCACGGGCCCGGCGGCTCCCCCGGATGCTCCCCCAGCGATCGTTCATACCACTGCACATCTCGCCACTCGCCGTGTTTGTATCCCACCCGGTGATAGGTCCCCACCAGC
>JANOFA010000294.1:0-3388 GCA_031413355.1 Gemmatimonadota bacterium
CCGATCCCGATCCGGGCCCCGGGGCGCTCGGCTGCAGCGCCATGATTCAGGCCAGCCAGCTGTTGCCTGATGGCCGCTCTGCGATCGTGGTGGTGGGTGAGCGGCGGTTCGCGCTGCGGGCCCGACTCGATGAGGGCAAGCCATACCTGGTCGGGGCGGTGGACGGGTTCGACGATCAACCGGAGACCGTGCCGCTCCCCGACGAGCGGCGCGAACTCCGCGCCCTGGCCGAGGCGGCGCGCACGGGGCTGCGGATTCTGGCCGATGCCAACACCGACCTGGAGCCGTGGGCCGATGACCCGGAGGCGTTTTCCTTCCAGGTGAGCGCGCTGGTCGGGAGCGATCTCGAGACGCGCGAGCGGTTGCTGACCGAGCGCTCCACCCGCGAACGCGCTCGCACCCTGCTCCGCCTCCTCCCCGCGCTGGTGCAGCAGGTCCAGTCGCGTGCCGAGGTCAAGGTGCGCGCGCGCACCAACGGGAAGGGGCATCATGGCCACGACATCGTGACGGAGACATGACCCCCGCGCTGGTCGAGGCGCTGGGCCGCATCGTGGGTCCGCGGTGGGTACGGTACCGCGCCGCGGAGCGCGCCACCTACGCCGCGGACGGCCTGCCCACACACGAATCCCTGCCCGGCGTCGTCGTCCTTCCCGGCACGAGGGACGAGGTCGCCGCGGTCCTCCGCCTGCTTCATCTGCTCGGCCTGCCCTTCGTGGCGCGCGGTGCGGGCACTGGCCTGTCGGGCGGCGCGCTCGCCGGGACGGATGCGGTGCTGATCACCCTGACACGGCTGCATCACGTCCTCGCCCTTCATCCGGGGCAACGCCGCGCCGTGGTGGAGCCGGGGGTGATCAACACCAGGCTGTCCGAGGCGGCCGCTCCCTTCGGGCTGCAGTACGTGCCCGACCCTTCCAGCCAGAGCGCGTGCACGATCGGCGGCAACGTGGCGGAAAATGCCGGCGGACCGCACTGTCTCAAATATGGGGTGACGACGAACCATGTCACCGCGCTGGACGTCATCCTGCCCGACGGTCAGCTGGCCCGGCTCGGCTCGCCGCATGGGGAGCCGTGGGGACCCGACCTGGTCGGGCTGTTCGTGGGGAGTGAGGGGATGTTCGGCGTCGCGGTGGAGATCACGGTCCGGCTCGAACCGGTGCCGCGGATGGTCCGCACGTTCTTCGCCGACTTCATGGAGCTGCGCGCCGCGAGCGAGGCGGTCACGGCGATTCTCGCCTCCGGGGTCGTGCCGGCGGCGCTGGAGATGATGGACCAGTCCTGCATCCGCGCCGTCGAGGCCTCGATCTACGCGACCGGCGCACGAACCGATGCCGCCGCGGTCCTGCTGGCGGAACTCGACGGCTCGCCGGAAGCGGTCGCGGCCGATGCGGTGGTCGTGGAAGCGTTGCTCGCGGCGAATGGCGCCCGCGGCGTCGCCAGCGCGACCGATCCCGCGGAGCGTGCCCGCCTGTGGCAGGGACGGAAGAAGGCCTTCGGCGCGCTGGGCCGGATCGCCCCGGACCTGGCGGTACAGGACGCCGTCGTGCCCCGCTCCGCGCTGCCACGAATCCTCGATCAGGTCGCGACCATCCGCGACCGGTACCAGCTCGCCATCAGCAACGTCTTCCACGCCGGGGATGGCAACCTGCACCCGTGCATCTCGTTCGACCGGCGCGGCCCGGGCCAGAGTGAGCGGGTCGCCCAGGCGAGCCGGGAGATCATGGAGGCCTGCCTCGCGGCGGGTGGCAGCATGACCGGCGAGCATGGCGTCGGATCGGACAAGATGGAGTACATGCCCAAGGCATTTTCCCCGGCGACGCTCGAGCTCATGTGCGAGGTGCGCCGCGTCTTCGATCCGGACGCCCGCGCCAATCCCGGGAAAGTGTTCCCCATCCATACCTGCCGCGAATGGCACCGGAGCAGCGCCCTGTGAGCAACATCGTCGCGGAACGACTCACCCGCCTCCTGGGCCCCGAAGGGGTCGAACGGGACCCACGCGGCCTGCCCCGCGCCGTGCCCGAAAGCGATGACGCGCTGGTGCTGGTGTGTCAGGCGGCGCTGGATGAAGGCTGGAAGATCCGGATCGAAGGCAACGGGACCTGGCTTCCCGCCGACGCCCCCGCCGACCTCGCCCTCTCGACTCGGGAACTTACCCGGATCACCAGCGTGAACCCCGCCGATCTCGTCGCCACGATGCAGGCCGGGGTCACCATGGAGGCGCTGCGCGCGGCGTTGCTGCCCCACCGGCTCTGGCTTGCGGTCGATCCCCCGGGACGACCCGACCGGACCATTGGGTCCGTGGTGGCCACGGGCACCGCGGGACCGCTCCGGCATGGCTTCGGTCCGGTGCGGGACCAGGTGCTGGGCTGCACCGTCGTCACCGGTGATGGCCGGCTCGTGGCTGCGGGCGGGCGGGTGGTGAAGAATGTCGCCGGCTATGACCTCACCAAGCTGCATGCCGGCGGCTTTGGCGCCTTTGGTGTCATCACCGACCTGCACCTGCGGCTGCGGGCACAGCCCGCGGTGGACCTCACCCTCCTGGCCCATGGGGGACGCCTCGACCTGCTCGATGCCGGCCGGCGGGCGATGGCATCCGCGGTCAGCACGATCGCGCTCGAGCTGCTGTCGCCCACGCTTGCCGCGACGCCGGACTGGACCCTCGCGGTGCGCCTGTCGGGAACCGCAGAGGGAGTGGCGGCGGAAACAGCCCGACTCGAAGTGGAGACGGGGATTCGGTGGGACGCCGCCACGGCGGAACGGGCAGCGACGCTGTGGAATCTGGTCGCGCGCGCGCCGCTCGGCGGCGGCGTCGTGATCCGCCTCGGCACCCCCGCCGACGGACTCGAGCCTCTGCTCGATATCCTGCTGGCGCACCTCGGCGAAGGCTTGCTCGCGGCCGGGATCACCAGCGGTGCGGTACGCTGGGCGGGAGAGGCTGATGCGCCCCGGCTGCGTGCGCTACGCCAGCTGCTGGCCACGCGGGAGGTGCCGCTCACGCTGGAGCGGGCCCCGTGGCCCGTCCGCCGCAGTGTCGGCCATTTCGGCGCGTATCGCGAAGGGGTCGGCCCGCTGGTCGGCCGGCTGCGCGACACCTTTGATCCGCGGCAGTCCATCGCCGTCGCCCTGGAGGGCCTGGGTGAGTAGCAGCTCCCCCTTCACGGCCCTCGATCCCTGCGTGCATTGCGGCTTCTGCCTGCCCGCCTGCCCCACCTATCTCGCCACCGGCGACGAGGCCGACAGCCCGCGCGGACGCATCGTGCTGATGCGCGCACTTGAACGTGGCGATGTGGCACCCGATGACGCCGCGCTGCTGCAGCACCTCGACTCCTGTCTCGGCTGCCGCGGCTGCGAGCCGGTCTGTCCCGCGGGTGTCGGCTATGGCCGGGGGCTC
>JANOFA010000295.1:0-3152 GCA_031413355.1 Gemmatimonadota bacterium
GACCTTGAGCCGCAGGTCGGCTTTCCGCGCCAGAGAGCGGAGTTGCCAGACGACTTCAAGCGGCCGCTCCGCGTCGCGGTATTCCACGGCGGTGACGTCGGTCAGGTAGTTGAACCGCTGGCTGGCGTCGTCCTTGAGCCAGGCGAGGACCTCATGCGCCTGCGCCGCCGCGACGTAGAGGATGGTGTCGCCGCAGGACACCTGATGCCGGAGAATCGCGCCGCCGAAGCGAGTCCGGAGGGCGGCGACGGAGGGGCTCGGCGCCTCGGTGCCGCTCATGCCGACCTCGTCTGGTGAACCGAGTTGCCGAACGGCTCCGAGACTTCGTCAATCTTGCGGGCCGGCAGGAAGAGCCCCTCTGGCCCCACCATGTGCTCCTGGCGCAGATCAGGATCGAGGAAGCTCTCGCCCTTGATCTTCTTCTGCAGCAGCTGGATGCCGTAGATGAGCCCTTCGGGGCGGGGCGGGCAGCCGGGGACGTAGACATCCACCGGAATGATCGTGTCGATCCCCTGCACCATCGTATAGGTATCGAAGATGCCGCCGGAGGAGGCGCAGGCGCCCATCGAGATGGCCCACTTGGGCTGCATCATCTGGTCCCACACCTTGCGGATCACCGGGGCGAGCTTGAAGGGAAGGCGGCCGGCGCAGATGAGCACGTCGGCCTGGCGCGGCGAGAAGCTCATCCGCTCCATCCCGAAGCGGGCCAGGTCGTACCGGCTGGCGGCGCTCGCCATGAACTCGATGGCGCAGCAGGCGGTGCCGAAGGGCATCGGCCAGAGCGAGTTGGCCCGCGACCAGTTGGCGAGGAAATCGAGCCGGGTCGTCACCCAGTTGGGCGACATCGAGGAAACCTCGGTCCCCGCCTCGCCCTCGGGCAGCGTCAATCCCATTGGAGTGCCCCACGCTTCCAGATATAGACGTAGCCGACCGCCAGGATCAGCATGAAGACGAGCATCTCGACCAGCAGCAGTCCGCGGATTTCGGTCATCTGGTGGAAGGCCGCTGCCCACGGCAGCATGAAGACGGTCTCGATGTCGAAGATGATGAACAGCATGGCGACCAGGTAGAACTTGACGCTGAATCGGTCCCGTGCGTTACCCAGAACCGGCATTCCCGATTCGTACGGTGCGAGCTTGATGGCGGTGAGTCGGTAGGACGACAGCAGGTGGGATGCGCCAAGCATCAGAATGGCATTGGCGACCACAAAGGCCACGACCAGCAAGACCGGGATGTACGCCTGCAGCATTGAGTGGAGCCTCGCTCGTGAATTACTTCACATGGGGGCGCAGGAAAGTAACTGCGGGTGGGATGGAGTGGTACCCCTGAAATGGGCGGACGGGAGGGCGATTGGGCTATTAGGCGGTCGGGCGGTTTGGCGGTTGGTGGAACGGGGTGCGCTCGCCCTGTTCAAGCTCCTGGTTCAGACTGGCCGGGTTGACCGCTTCACTTATATTGCCCGCGGCCTTCTGACACCCCTGCTTCCTTCCCAACCGCGACCGGACGCTCACCCGACCGTCCGACCGCCCGACCGTCTGACCGCCCATGTCCATCAAGTCCGATCGCTGGATCCGTCGCATGGCCCTGGACCATGGCATGATCGAGCCATTCGTCGACGCCCAGATCCGCCAGCCCGAGACGGCCGGCAAGAAGGTGATCTCCTATGGGGTCTCCTCCTACGGCTACGATATGCGGGTCGCGCCGGAGTTCAAGATCTTCACCAACGTGCTCTCGGCGATCGTCGACCCGAAGAACTTCGACAGCCGGAGCCTGGTCGAGTTCGCCGGAGACGTCTGTATCGTCCCGCCCAACAGCTTTGCCCTGGCGCGCTCGGTCGAATACTTCCGGATTCCCCGCAATGTGCTGACCATCTGCGTCGGCAAATCCACCTACGCCCGCTGCGGCATCATCACCAACGTGACGCCGTTCGAGCCGGAGTGGGAAGGCCATGTCACGCTGGAGATCAGCAACACGACCCCCCTGCCCGCCCGCATCTACGCCAACGAGGGGATCTGCCAGGTGCTGTTCTTCGAGGCGGATGCGGATGATGTCTGCGAGACGAGCTATAAAGACAAGGCGGGCAAGTACCAGGGCCAGCGCGGGGTGACGCTGCCGAAGTTGTAGGTCGCGGCCCTGGCTGGTGCACCTCCTGCTGCGGAGTGGTGTCCCCTACGTGCTCTCCTCCGGCCGAACCACCTCCGTCGTCGTCCGGCGCTCCCGGTCAAGTGGGATGGCGCTCGTGGTCCCCGCCCGCCGCGCCATCCGCCACTCATAGATGGCCAGCACCGGACCGTAGAAGGCGACGTCGGCTGCCAGCTTGCCGACCAGCACTCCGAACTGCCCGCCGATGAACTGCAGCCCGAGCCCCAGGCAGATCGGCCGGAGCAGCCCGCTGTCGAGCACCTCGGCGAGTCCGAACTCGAGCATCAGGTTCCGCATGACGCCGACCACCTGGGTGGTGCCGTAGGGGACTCGCTGCTTGCCTGCTTCGTAGGCCTCCCGGACCGTCTCCCGCAGTATCATGACCCCGTAGTAGACCACGACCTCCGCCAGCGTGCCGGCATACGCCGCCGCGATAGTACTGCCGGTGATCTGCTGAATCCCGGTCGTCACTCCCACTGTCACCAGCGTGCCCAAGACCTCCGACGGTCCGTAGCGGCGGAGCCAGACGCGCAGCTTGCCGCCGAATCCCGGACTCCCGGCAGGCATCAGGACCTGATCGAGCGCTGCTCGCTCCAGGATCAGCCGATGGCGCCCCACGCCGATCTCGTCACCCTCCACCAGTACCCGCGGGGCGATGATCCGCTCGCGATTGACCCGGGTACCGAGCCGGCTGCGATCCACCAGCATCGGGCCATCAGGGGTGGGAACGACATAGGCGTGCAGCCGCGAGACATCAAGGCCGGAGAGCGCGACATCGGCGTCCGACAGCCGGCCGATCGCGAGGGGCCTCTCCCCGAGCGGATAGACGGTCGAACCTCGGCGCAGGGCCCAGACGGGAACAAACGGACCGGAGGAATAGTGCATGGCGGTGCCCGTCATACTAGGCACCAGTGGTGATGGCCGGAAGGGCGTGGCTTCCGCGACGAAACCACCAGACGGGTTCCCCGTAGTCGGCGCAGGCATGCCGGGTCTCGTGGCGCCGTTACGCC
>JANOFA010000296.1:0-7779 GCA_031413355.1 Gemmatimonadota bacterium
TGCACCGCGTCACTCACCGCCCCGCGGAGCCGGCCCGGCTCCTGGCCGGACAGCAGGTCGGCGTGGGGGTCGACGAGCAGGATCAGGGTCTGCAGCGGACCACGGAGGTCGTGCGCCATACCCCGCGCCAGAGACGCGACGACGGCCGCGCGATCAGCGCGGATCAGGAGCTCTTCAAACTGTGGTGCGGACTGCAGGTGCTGCAGGGCGGGTACAGCGGCAGTAGTCACGGCGCTCTCCCGGGGGCGCCGAACTTTACGCCGACCGGCGCCGATCTGCAAGCTCGCCTGACGAGACCGACCGCGTCGGCCGCTAGACCCGGCGGACCCAGGCGCCGTCGATGATCGGGTCGGCCAGGTGCCGACGCTGGATGACGGCCAGCATGCTGTCGCTGATGGGGGTGCCGCGGGTCAGCAACTTGGTGCCGGAACTGGTGAGGAGATCGGCGGCGAGGACCATCCCCACCCGGAGCTGGTCGATAGCCAGCTGGGTCCGGGTGGCGCGCCATTCCTCAAGCGGGCGGTCCAGTACGACCGACTCGAGATGCACCAGGGCCAGTGCATCATACTGCGTGCCGGCGTGGGTCTGCAGCGAGGCGATGACGTCAGCCGGGGGCTGCGCCGGCGTCGCTCCAGTGCCCTCCACGGACTGCAGAAAATCGAGGCAGACTCGGAGGATGCGTGAACGGAGCGGGATCTGACCGGACACAAGGTGGTTGGGCGACCCGGTGCCATCCCAGTGTTCGTGGATTCCCCCGATGATCTCGGCGGCGCCCTTGAGGCGCTCAACCGATTCCAATAGCGACATCGAGACCAGCGCGTGATGCCAGCCGGGCTGCCCCGGGCCGTCGGCCCGACGATCCACCACTCGGCCGATCTCATGCAGCTGGGCGGCCAGCTCGAGGTCGGGCAGCAGGCTGGGCGGGACGTCGAAGCGAGCGGCCACCTGGCGCGCCAGCACCGTCAGCCGCTTGCCCCGATCCGCCGCGCCGGGAACGCCCAGGTCCAGCAGGTGCAGCAGCAACGCCAGGAGCTGCTCGAAGCTGCGGCCGAGCTCGCCGTGCAGCCCTTCCAACTCGTGCTTGTCGTTGCGCAGTTCGTCCTGCAGTCGCTTCAGGCGGAGGCTGGCCCGCACCCGCGCGATCAGTTCCGGGACCTCGATCGGCTTGGTCAGGTAGTCATCCACCCCGCTGTTCAATCCCTCGACCTTGAGCTTGGTGTCGCTGAACCCGCTCAGCACGACGAAGAGGCACCCGGTGAGCGAGGGCTCCTCCCGCACCCGGCGGCAGAAATCGAAGCCATTCATCTCCGGCATCATGTAGTCGGAGACGATAAGGTCGGGGCGGATCTCCCGGGCACGCTCCAGGCCCTCGACCCCGTTGTTGGCGGTCGCCACCCGCAGCGCCGGCTCATGTTCGAGTACCGCGCGGAAGTGGGCCAGCGTGGTCGGGTCATCGTCGACCAGCAGCACCGTGCTGATCTGGGTACTCACTCGGCCCCCGCCACGGTATGCTGGCTGTCCGGCCCTGCCGGCGAAGGGGCGATGGCCTGCGCGGTTGGTAGCGTATCGCCCGGCAGCTGGGCGGCGGTCGTGGGCAGGAGCATGGTGACCGTGACCCGCCGGTTGGCGTCGGCAAAGGGCTGCTCCCGATTGCGCAGCTTCCGGTCGGCCCAACCACGGACCTGCTGCACCTGGGCTTCGTTGAGCCCGCCGGACAGCATGACCCGGCGCGCGGCGTTGGCCCGGTCCACGCTCAGTTCCCAGTTGCTGTAGCCGTCGGCGCGGCGATACGGGCGGGCATCGGTGTGGCCCTCGACCACGACGGCATTCGGCATGCCACCGAGCTGCTTACCCAGGAACTGCAGCACCGCCGCTCCCGCCACCTTCGGTGTGGCGCTGCCCAATTCGAAGAACACGCCAGTGGAGTCTTCCAGCAGCTGGATGCGCAGTCCGTCCGGCGTCACCTCGATCTCGATATGCTCGGCCAGGCTGGCGAGGCCCGGTACTTCGCGGATCTCCTGCCGGATCGTCTCGGCCAGCGCCTGCAGTCGGTCGCGCCGCAGGTCGATGGCCTGGGCGGCGGACATGATGCGGGGGCTCTGTGTCTGGGCACCATCCCCCGGCATGATCGAACTGCCAAACTCGTCGGCACGACCGAGGGGGTCCTGGAAGTAGCCGGCGATAGCCGACTTCACGTCGGTCGACTGGTTGACCAGCCACAGCACCAGGAACATCGCGAACATCGCCGTCATGAAGTCGGCAAAGGCCACCTTCCATGCGCCGCCGTGGTGGCCATGGGCATAGACCTTCTTCTTGACGATGATGATCGGCTGTTCGCGGGCCTTGTTCACGGGCTACTTCCCGGCCTTGGCGGCCTGCTTGCAGGCGGATTCCATTTCCTGAAAGGTCGGCCGTGCCTTGCTGTAGATCGCGCGGCGGGCGAACTCCACCGCCACGATCGGGGCGAAGCCCTTGGCGAACGCCACCACGCTCGCCTTGAAAAAGGCGAAAAATCGTGCCTCCTCCGAGTTGTTGTGCTCCATGGCCGTGGAGAGCGGGTTGAGGAAGCCATAGGCCAGCAGCACGCCCATGAACGTGCCGGTGAGGGCGGCGCCGACCTTTTCGCCGATCACTTCCACCGGGCCGGCGATGGCGGCCATGGTCACGACGATGCCGAGCACCGCGGCCACGATGCCGATGCCCGGGAGCGCGTCGCCCACTTTCTGCAGCGCGCTGGCCGGCTTGTTGTCCTGCTCGTGGTGCACGTCCATCTCGCCATCCATCAAGGCGTCGAGATCGTGGGGCGGGACGCTCCCGACCAGGACGAGGCGGAGCGAGTCGCAGAAGAACTCCATGGCATGGTGCTCATGGAGGACCTTGGGGTACTTCTTGAAGATGGCGCTCTTTTGCGGGTCTTCGATGTGGCCTTCGATCGCGACCAGACCATCCTTGCGGGCTACCTGGAACAGTTCGTAGAGCATCTTGAGCGCGTCGAGGTACAACGCGCTGGTGAAGCGGTTCCCCTTCAAGACTGCGCCGAGCTGGCGACCGATTCCTTTCAGGACCGGTCCGGGCGTGGAGATCAGGATGGTTCCAAGGGCGATACCGACGATGGTGACGATCTCGGAGACGTGGAACAGCGCCATCACCTGGCCACCGGCAATGGAAAAGCCGCCGATGACCGCCCCGATGACGACGAGGATGCCGATAATGGCGATCATGTGCGGGGGGCCTCTGACATGGCTGAAGTATCGGACCCGCTTGCCGATACCTTGAGAAGCCGGAACCGACTCCGCCGACCCCCAGATGAAGGAATCGCGTGGCGTACATCATCAACGGAATGCGGGAGCTGCTGGAGCGGGGGGAGCAGCTGCCGACGCTGCCGACGGTGGTCTTCCAGTTGCACCGAGTGCTCGAGAACGAGCATGCCGGCACGGGCGATGTCGCCGCGATCATCGAGCGTGATCCAGCACTCACGACCCGCCTGCTGCGGGCGGCCAATTCGGCGGTTTTCTCCAGGGGTGGGGACCGAATCGGTTCGGTCATGGCGGCGGTCTCGCGCCTTGGGATCAGCCAGATCCGCGCAATCTGCATCGCGCTTGCGGTCGTGAAGTCATTCCGCTCCCGGGCGGGCGGACTGGACCATCAGGCGTTCTGGGTGCACTCAGCGGCGGTCGGCATGACCGCGCGGTATCTGTGGAGCCGCTTCGGGTCCGATCCCGCCATCGGTGCCGATGATCTCTACGTCGCTGGGTTGCTGCATGACACCGGGCTGCTGGTCCTGGAGCAATTCTTTCCCGAGGAGTTTGCCGGCGTTCTGGCCACGCGGGCGGCCTGCGGCGGGCGACTGTGGCAAACCGAGGAGGAGGAGCTGGGAATGGACCACGGTGCGGTAGGCGGGCTGCTGCTTGGCCGCTGGTCGCTACCGCCCCATGTGGCCGAAGGGGTCACAAATCACCATCACCCACACCAGGCCGAGGCCCAGTTTCTGGAAGTCAGTCGGGTGGTGCAGGCTGCCGAGGTGCTGTGCACCGAGTATGGTGCGGCGCTGGCCGATGAAGGTTCGGCGGACTACTCGCCGGAGGATGTCCTCACGGAGCTCGGCCTGGATGAATCCGACATCGCGGCGGTGATCGCCGAGGTCCCGAAGCTGGCGGAAAGCGCGGGGCAGTTCCTCGCCTGATGAAACGGGGAGGGGATAAATGAAGAGGGGCGACCAGTGAGGTACTGGTCGCCCCTCGAGCAGTTCCGGCTCCGGCTCAGCCGTGCGATCGGTGAAGTCGAAGCAGCAGACGAGCTGCGTAGTCGTTGCTCAGCACGATCATGACCAACAGGGCTTTGAGCATTGCGCCTCCGGAGATGGCTGGTGTCACTGAGGGCAGCAAGTTCAGGGCCAGACAGCGACCGCGCGATGGGCAATGCGAATTCTCGCGGCAATACAAAGCGCCGCAAGCATTTGCACCGTCTCGGCTCACCCCGTCAGGGCTTGGGCAAGCTGTCGCGTTTGTGCCGCCTGTGTCATCGGTGGACACGACGTCCGGATTTCGGTCTGAAGGGTCGGTACCCTCGGGGCCGCTCACCTCACCGAGAGCAGCGCAGCGACATGCACATGATCAGAGACAGTCCCTCGGCGACTCCCGACAGGTTTCTCGGCAGAATCGGTACCGCCACCGCTGTCAAGTTCCCCGGAGGCCTCCAGAAGTCGCGCACCGGCGCCGATAACCTGATTCACGCTCAATCTCCCACGGGGACCGCATGTACGGCGCTGTCAGGTGCACCCTTCGCAGCACTCGCAGCCGGATACGCAGGCTGGTCGCCAGGGATGGCCTCGACCGGCTCGGCCGATCCCGCTTCCGCCGTCTCGAGATCGGGGGCTCCTTCCCCCACAGAATCGCCCTCACCCAGGATCTGCCCGTCGACATGCCTACGCCCGCCGAATGCAACAGCCGGTCGTCTCCCGTCGCACTCGAGGTCCGCCGCGAACACCTCAGCGCCTGGGTGATCGCCCTGGCTGGCCGTGGAACGGCGCGGAGATACGGCTCGGACCGGGTGACCAGCGCCGGCTCGGTGGTGGACCGACCGCAGGCGATGCAGGCCGGCCCGATCGTGTTACCGGCATGAGAATCCTCCTGGTAGACGATGATCCGGTGGCCCGCCGCATCCTGACCGCCGTACTCGTCGGGTTGGGGCATGAGGCGGTGCCAGCCAGCGATGGCGCGGAGGGGTGGGAGCGGTTTCAGGCCGAATCCCTCGATATCGTGATCACCGACTGGATGATGCCGGAGGTCGATGGGCTCGAGCTGACGCGCCGCATTCGCGGCAGCACCAAGGCGCGGTACACCTATGTCCTGCTGCTGACAGCACTGCAGGGTCGGGCCCGGTATCTCGATGGCATGGATGCCGGTGCCGACGATTTCGTCACCAAGCCGGTGGATGGGGAAGAACTGCACGCCCGCCTTCGGGTGGCGGAGCGGGTGCTTGGTTTACAGCGGGAAGTGCGCCAGCTGCAGGGATTGCTGCCGATCTGTTCGTACTGCAAGCGCATCCGGGATGAAGCCGATGCGTGGTCACAGGTGGAGGAGTACGTGTCCCGCCGGACCGAGGCACAGTTCTCCCATGGGATCTGTCCCACCTGCTACGATCAGCACCTCAAGCCACAACTCGAGCGGGCGTCCGCGGCGGCCGGCGCGCGTGCGGCGTCCCCCGGGGCCGCGTGACCCCGGGCCTGTCGATGTCCTCCCGCCAGCAGACGTCGGTCGACGATCTCGCCCCGGGCATGATTCTGGGCGAAAACGTGAATGATGGCCAGGGCCGCCTGCTCATCCCCGCCGGGGCCGAGCTGACCGAGCGTCACCTGCGCGCCTTCCAGCTCTGGGGTATCCTGGCGGTCCGGGTACGCGGAGCCGATGGAGAGGATCCGGGCGTGCCGGAGGTGTCCCCCGAAGCGCTGGCCGCCGCCCGGGAGCGGATACTACCGCGCTTTGCGCACAATGACGTTCACCATCCCCTGATCGCCGCTCTGGTGGACGCCTGCGCCCAACGGGAGGCCCGGCGGGTGGCGGGAACCGATCATGGCTAGGGCGTCCGACCTGTTGAAAGGCGTAGTGAGCGTGGCCTCGCTGCCCGGCGTCTATCTCCGATTGTCCAGCGTAATCAGCGACCCGCGCAGCTCGGCGGCTGATGTCGGCCGGGTGATCGCGGAAGATCCTGGGCTGACCGCGCGGCTGTTGCGGCTGGTCAACAGCGCGATGTACGGCTTTCCCTCGAGAATCGAGACGGTCAGCCATGCCATCAGTATCGTGGGCACCGCCCAGCTTCAGGATCTGGCGCTCGCCACGTCCGTGGTCCGTCTCTTTGCCAGCATGCCGGAAGAACTGGTCACAATGGAATCGTTCTGGCGCCACAGCGTCGCCTGCGGGGTGGCGGCCCGGGCGCTGGCCAGTCGCCGGCGGGAGGTAAATGTCGAACGATTCTTCGTGGCAGGGCTGCTGCACGACATCGGCCGGCCGATCATCTACATGCAGGTGCCGGAGGTCGCGAAGGCGGCCGTCACCCGGAGTCGCGAAACGGGTGAACCGCTGTATCTCGTCGAGCACGCCCTCCTGGGGTTTGATCATTCCCACGTCGGCAACGCGCTGCTCGACCAGTGGAGGCTGCCACCGAGCCTCCGGGAAGCCGTGGCGCAGCATCACTTCCCGGCACGGGCCAGCCGCTTCCCGGTGGAGACGGCGGTGGTGCATGTCGCCGACCTCATCGCGAACGCCCTCCGATTCGGTTCCAGCGGAGAGCCGGGGATTCCGCCGCTGGATCAGAAGTCCTGGGACACGATCGGGGTTCCGGTCTCGGTGCTGGATGACGTCATCGGAGAGGTGGAGCAGCACTACGAAGCGGCAGTCCAGGTCATGGCATTGAATGCCGCATGAATACGACGATGAGTGGGCCGGCTCCGGATCCGCAGTGGCTGCTCGATGCGCTCGACATGGTCGCCTCGCTTGGCACCTTCCGCGCCGAGGGTTCTGCTGAGGCCTCCCCGGCCAACGTCCTCGCCGCGGCCCGGCCGGTCCTGCGTCGCCTCGCCAATTTCGAGGAGTCCGCCTTCCTCCTGATTGAGGCGGACGGACTCGGTTTCCGCCTCGTCGATGCCGAGCCCGCCGGTGCCGCGGACCGGCTCAACGAAGAGGTGGATGCGCAGGTGGCCGACGGCGTCTTTGCCTGGGCGATCCAGCGCAATGCCCCGGTGCAGGTCCCCTCCCGCGCCTGTCCCGGAGCCCAGGTCGTCCTCCACGCCCTCGCCACCCATTCCCGCGTGGTAGGGATGTTCGTCGGGATTGCACCGGTGGGGATCGACCAGGCACCCGATGCCTACCAGAAGCTGCTCTCGATTCTGCTGAGCAACTGCGCCAGTGCGTTTGAGAGCGCAGCGCTGTATCGCGAATTGTCAGTATACAACGAGGGGCTGGAACGCGTGGTGGAGGAGCGGACCCGCGAACTGGTCGCGTCGAACGAACGGGCCCAGGCGGCGAATCGGGCCAAGAGCGACTTCCTCGCCAACATGAGCCACGAGCTGCGCACGCCCATCAACGGCGTCATCGGCATGGCTGGCCTGCTGCTCGACACGGAACTCGATGCCGAGCAGCGCGACTGCGCCGAAACCGTCCATCACAGCGCGTTGTCCTTGCTCGCCCTGCTGAATGACCTGCTCGATCTCTCCAAGATCGAGGCGGGGAAGCTCACGCTTGATCCGGTGCCGTTCAGCCTGCGGGAGGCGATCGAAGCGCC
>JANOFA010000297.1:0-1017 GCA_031413355.1 Gemmatimonadota bacterium
CATCGGCATCAGCCGGCCGCCGCCGCCAGCACCACCTGCGGCCTGAACTCGGCGCCATTCACCCGGCCGATAGCGATCAGCCGATCCACCGGCGCCACCGCCGCGCTCCACTCCGCCGGAGCGGCCGACCCGGCCATCACCACCCGATCCGCCGTGAGTGGCACCAGCCGGCCAAAGCTCAGGTCCCGCGCCTCCGCCTCAGTCACCGCCAGCCGATTGAGGTGACCCAGCACGGCGAGGGGGGGCAGGAGCGGCGTCGCCGGTCCGAGGGCATCGAGCGCAACGGCATCCGTTACACCGAGGCCGCCTATCGCCTCTCGCCTCAATGCCGTCAGATGGGCTCCGACCCCGAGGCGTTCGCCCAGATCGCGCGCCAGCGCCCGCACATAGGTTCCGGCGCTCACGCTGACCCGGAAGCGGAGCTCGGGGTAGTCGTACCCCACCAGCTCCACCGCGTGCACCACGATATCGACCTCCGCCAGCTCCACCGCTTCCCCGCGCCGCGCCCTGGCGTAGCTCCGTTCCCCGCCGACACGCTTGGCCGAGAACGCCGGCGGCCGTTGCCGCTGCGGCCCGACGAAAGACCCGAGGACCGACTCAACCAGCATCCGGTCTGGCGCACCAACCGCCTGACCGTCTAACCGCCCAATTGCCGAATCGCCCAATCGCCCAATCGCCTGATCGCCCGATCGCCCGCTCGTCGGCTCCCCCGTCAGGTCATCCGTCGTCGTCGCCATGCCGAGCTGCGCCGTCGCCAGATACTGCTTCCGGTCGCCTTCCACGAACCGCGCCAGTCGCGTCGCTCCGCCGAGCAGCAGAACCATCAGCCCGGTCGCGAAGGGATCGAGGGTGCCGGTGTGGCCGACTTCGCGAGTGCGGAACACCCGGCGCACCCGGGTCACCACATCGTGGCTGGTCGGACCGGCCGGCTTGTCCACCAGCAGCACCCCGATCAGTCGCTCTGCTCCCGCCGGATCTCGCCCAGGATCTGGTTGATTCGGGCCGCATGCTGCAGCC
>JANOFA010000298.1:0-3260 GCA_031413355.1 Gemmatimonadota bacterium
CGGCAGGTCGGGATCGCCCTCACGGAACGACTCGGGATCAAAGGGCACCGGGAGGTCGGTCTTGATGGTGACCAGCGTCCTGGACAGCCGCGCCTCTGCCGCATACTGCTGCAGCGCCTCCCGCGAACGCTTCGCCTTGACCTCCGCACTCCGCTCCAGCAGCGTCTCGAGCGATCCAAACTGTGCCAGCAGCTCGACGGCGCCCTTCGGACCGATGCCCTTCACCCCGGGCACGTTGTCCGAGCTGTCCCCCACCAGCGCGAGATAGTCGACCACCTGGGCCGGCGGAACACCCAGCCGCTCGGCGGCATTCGATTCATCCACCCAGAGTTCGTCCACCGCCGCCGGCCCGCCACGCCCCGGGTTGAGCAGGGCGACACCGGGACGAATGAGCTGGTAGAAGTCCTTGTCACCCGACACCACCACGACCTGGTAGCCGCGCTCGACGCCGACGGCGGCAAGCGTGCCGATCACGTCGTCGGCCTCGTAGCCGGGCAGGGTGATCACCGGAACGCGGAACGCGGCGAGCAGATCGTTGATCCGCTCGACCGAACGATCGAACTCGACCTGGAGCTGGTCGTCCAGTTTCTCGCGGGTGGACTTGTACTCGGGATACAGCTCGGTGCGAAACGAGTCGCCGGCGTCATTGACCCAGGCGAGATAGTCGGGATGATGCTTGTCACGGAGTCGCAGGAGGAAGTTGACGACACCCCACGCGGCGGAGGTATTCTCGCCCCGGGCGGTCCGCAGCGGGCGGGTGATCAGGGCGAAGAACGCCCGATAAATCAGCGCGTAGCCGTCGATGAGGAAGAGGCGGGGGGGAGCCATGGCGGAACAAGATGGCGCCCCCCGCGGAGGTGGGGTAGGGTCACGCCGCGCCGCAGTCCGGCCCCCGCCCCCACGGAGGGGAGGCCGCTATTCGACCATACGGCTGAGCCGGGAGTAGACCCGCTCGAAATCCGAGCGCGAGGCGGGGGTGAGCCGAAAGCGTCCGAAGCCGGAATCATCAATGAAATAGAGCACCAGCTGGTACTGGGTGTAGCTCCACCGGATGAGCCGCCCCTGGCTCTGGGGACTGGCGTCGAACACCTCATCGGCATCGCCCAGGCGGATCAGGACCTCACCTCTATCGGTGCGCCACCCCGGCACCCCTTCGTCGCGATAGCGCTGGTTGGCGATCGCCAGCAGCTTGAAATAGCGATCGAGCCGCTCGTTGGACGGCGTGGCCGAGTTCGGGTCGGACGCCCGCCAGAAGGCCTTCCACCGCCGGGAGCGTTCGGCCACCGGCGCCTTGCGTAGCGAGTCGAGCTCGGGTGAGTCGGGGAAATAGCGCAGCAGGGCGACCATGTCCTCGAAGTTGGTCACCACCCAGTTGGCCGAGAACGACACGATGGCGGTGGTACTCTCGGCCGCGGCGCCGATGCCCTGGCGGAGGCGCAGCTCGCCCAGCGGCGCACTATCCGGCGCGAAGCGCAGGGCAGCGCTCTCGACCTCCCGGCCACCGGTAAAGCGGAGGGTGTCGACGAGGATCACGCTGTCGCGGACATCGATCAGGACAATCGGCACCAGCGTGGGACCGGGCATCGCGTACGCCTCGACGTAGGCCGTGGCGGTGTCGCCGCCGTAAGCCAGGGAGCCGCGCGGATTCAGAATGAGGCCGATCGGAGCCGCGCGGGTGCCACGGCCGCGCGACTGGTAGGCGAGGTACGGCGGACTCACCGTGCCCGGCGTGTACGCCGGCACTTCGTAGAGCGCGGTCGCCCGGCTGGTCTTGCTGAGGCCGGCGACCAGATCGGTCAACTGCAGCGAGATGCGCCATGAGCCGGGCGGCAGCGTGATGCCGTCCTGGTACAGGATGCTCTCGTCGCTGCGCTGGGTCTCCGGAAAGGCCGTCACCCGGACCACCTGATCCTTGGAGCGCTGGATTCCGGGACCGCCGGCCGCCGGCTCGGCCGACAGCTGCACCCGGTAGCGTGCGGCGAAGCCCTCGCCCTCCCGCTGGAAGGCGAGCGCGCGGTTCTCCAGCGACAGCCCGACGATCGCGACCGTCGAGTCGCCAGCGCCGGCCAGAAACGCCACGTCGGCGACAAAGGGCAGCGGCGCTCCGGCGGTGAGCCGGCCGAGCTTGCGATAGACCGCGTTGAGGTCAAGCACCTGGGCGAGCGTCTCGCCCGGCTTCGCGTCCGGCTGGGATCCGACCCGGCCCCAGGATCCGCACCCGGCGAGCAACACGACGGCGCAGGCGCCGGTCAGACGAAATCGAAGGGACATGGACCTGAAATAGCGGTCAGGAGGAATCAGCGTCAAGCAGCCGCTGCTTGCTCGGGCTTCGGGGCGGGGATAGTTTTGATGATCCATGAGCGATGACAATCTGATCGGCCGTACGGTGGCAGGCTACCGCCTCCTGCAACATGTTGGTGAAGGCGGCACAGCTACGGTCTACAAGGCCGAACACGCGGACCGCGGACTCGCGGCCATGAAGGTGCTGCGCACCCGACTGGCGCAGGACCCGGTCGCGGTCAAGCGCTTCCTGCGGGAAGCGGAGTTCGGCGCGCGATTCAACCATCCGAACATCGTCAAGACCTACGATTACGGCCAGACCGAGGATTTGTACTACCTCGCAATGGAATGGGTCGACGGCGAGTCGCTCGAACGCTTCGCCAGCCGCTCCGGCCGGCTCGCGCCGGCGCTGGTGGCCTCGATTATTGAACAGGTCGGCGGGGCGCTCTCCGCCGCCCATGCCCTGAATATCATCCATCGCGACCTCAAGCCCGCCAACATCATGTACAACCCGGAGAGCCAGCGGGCGGTGCTGCTGGACTTCGGCATCGCCCGGGACACCGACGTGAAGCCGGAAGAACGGCTCACCCGGACCGGGTTCTTCGTCGGCACCCTGCAGTATGTCGCCCCCGAAGCCCTCTCCGGCGAGCTGGTGAGCGCCCAGGCAGATGTCTACAGCCTCGCGAC
Source organism: Gemmatimonadota bacterium (assembly GCA_031413355.1). GTDB lineage: Bacteria > Gemmatimonadota > Gemmatimonadetes > Gemmatimonadales > GWC2-71-9 > JADJOM01. The sequence continues at coordinate 2,968 of JANOFA010000298.1, forward strand.
GATCGCCTATTACCTGCTCACCGGCACGCTGCCCTACACCGGCCGCTCCCCCCGCGAACTGTTTCAGCAACTGCTGACCGAGCCACCCGTGGCGCTCAATCAGGCGGTGAAGGGTCTCCGCTTCCCGCCCGGGGTCGAGGAGGCGATGACCGCAGGGCTGGCACGGGAGCTGACCGTCCGCAGCAAGACAGTGGACGAGTTCTGCCTGAGTTTATGCACCGCACTCCGCCAATCCGGTGAACGGAAGAGCTTCCTCCAGAACATATTCGGGCGATGACCGGAGCTGATGCCGC
>JANOFA010000299.1:0-2133 GCA_031413355.1 Gemmatimonadota bacterium
GATGTGCGGGGCGAAGCGCGAGGAACCTTGGGCTGGATTGCGGCCGATCATCACCCAGGTGCGCGCAAGCACATGGACCAGCGCCCAGGATTTTACGGAACGGACGATCCTTGACCGCCATGACCATGGCGTTGGTCGGAACCGGGATCACCTCGCCGTTGATCTTGGTGGCGAGGCCACCGTAGTACTCGAAGCAGACCGCGGTATCGTCCATGTCGTATTCCGACTCGACGATCGGCTTGCCGGAGTTGATGGTTTCGATCCGGGCCAGTTCATCCTTGCGGGCCCGGACCCGCTCGGCCAGGCGGAAGAGAATCCGGCCACGGTCCTGCGCGCTGGTCGCCTTCCAGCCGCCGTAAAAGGCCTTCTTGGCCGCCTCGACCGCCCGGCCTACATCCTTGGCGTCGCCGGCGGGGCAGGTGGCGATGACCCCCTCTGTGGCGGGGTCGAAGACGTTGAACGTCTTACCCGAAGCGGCAGGGACAAACTTCCCGTTGATGTACATCTGATAGGCTTTCACGGCGGCACTCCCTCAGGTGGGTGATGCAGGCCGTCCGGCGTTGTATTGTGCAGGTGAGCACCGGGCGGCAGATTGTTCGTATTCTACCCTTTCCCATGGCAACGGCAATGCGGGTCCGCGGGACGACACCCCTTGGGGTCTCGGCAGGTCGCTGGCTGGGCCTGGTACTTGGCCTGAGCCTCGCGGGGGGCTGCGTCGGGGATGACCTGGCGGGACCGGGGCGCGTGCCGGCCAGCCTGACCAAGGTGATGGGCGACTCGCAGCAGGTGACGGTGGGGACGACCGCAGCGCTGCCGCTGCTGGTGGAGGTCACCGACACCCGCGGTACGCCGATGAGCGGCGTGCTGGTGTACTTCACGGTGGACACCGCCGGCGGGTCGGTGCTCCCGAACGTCGTGACGACCGGGCCCGATGGCCGCGCCCAGTCAGCCTGGACCGTTCCAACCAGCGTCGGCATTCACCACGCAACGGTCAGTGCGTCGGGACTGGATTCCATCAGCTTCAGTGCCACCGTCCGTGCCGGAGCGCCGGCCCAGCTCATCCTGCTCCGCGGGGACAGCCAGCAGGTCTACGCCGGATTGAAGCTCGACAGTGCAATCGTGGTGGAAGTACGCGACAGCTTTGCCAATCCCGTGACCGGCGTGTCAGTCGTCTTCGCCGTCTCGCCAGGCCAGGGCACCATACGGGTTCCCTCCCTTCTGACGGATGGGGCGGGCCGCGCATCGGCAAGCTGGGTCATCGCCGATACGCTCGGACCGCTCACCGGCAGCGCCACAGCGGCGGGAGTCGCGCCACTCATCTTCACCGCATTCGGTCAGAGCATCCCTGCGGCCCCCGCAGCGCGCCTGGCACTGGGCGAAGTACGCAGCTGTCTCATTCGTCCCGATGCCACGCTCTCCTGCTTCGGCGCGAACGACTACGGAGAGCTCGGTGCTGTGGTCGCAGGCGACCAGTACCAGCCGGTGCCCGGGGGCCACGGCATGCAGTTCGTTTCGATCGTCGCGAATTTCTACGCTACCTGCGGTATCACCCCCGCCGGCGAGACCTGGTGCTTCGGGTACGACGGCTACCTGGGAACCCCAACGCCGACAGGTGGACAGTCGGCGGTGCCGGTCGCCGGCCTGCATCAGTTTGTCGCGCTGAGTGGCGGCGACGCGCACACCTGCGGCCTCGAGGCGGACGGAAGTGTCTGGTGCTGGGGCGAAAACACCTTCGGGCAGCTCGGCGCCGGATTCACCTCCTCCCTTGAAACGACGCCGGTCCAGGTCGTCGGCGGCCACCGCTTCCAGCGGCTCGTGGCCGGTGGATCGGGACACACCTGCGCGCTGACGCGCGGCGGGACGGCGTGGTGCTGGGGCCGCAACAATTTTCTCCAGGTGTCTCCCGACGGCATCGACAAGTCGGCCCCAGTCAGAGTGAATAACGCCCCGATCTTCACCTCGCTGGCGGCGGGCGAGGGCTGGACTTGCGCGATTGCGGTGGATGGTGCCGCCAATTGCTGGGGCAATCTGCTGTCCTATGGACCAACGCTGCGGGTGCCGAGTCCGGTATCGGGAGGATTGCACTTCCTTGGCCTCGCGGGGGGCGCGCATCATGTGTGCGGCTTTGTCCTC
>JANOFA010000300.1:0-4135 GCA_031413355.1 Gemmatimonadota bacterium
CCGCAAGGATGCGGATGGCACGCTGGAGCGGATCGCGGTCAAGTCGGGCCAGCCGATCCCGAGGAACCGCTGATCATGGCCGAGACCAAGGAACCCGCCGCGCCGAAGGAAAAGGTCGCGAAGGCCCCCAAGGCCGAGGGCAAGAGCAAGGGCAAGGACAAGGCGGCCGCGTTCGTGGTGGAGGCCGCGCCGAAGTCGGTGGACGGCACGCCGCGCCTCAAGACCTACTTCGACAAGGTCATCCGGGCGAACATGGCCAAGCAGTTCGGCTTCACCAATCCGCACCAGGTCCCGCGGATCGTGAAAATCGTGCTGAACGTCGGCATGGGCGAAGGGGCGAAGAACCCCAAGCTGATCGAGGCGGTCGCGGATGAGCTGGCGATCATCACCGGCCAGAAGGCCGTGGTGCGCCGGGCCCGGAAGGCGATCGCGAACTTCGGGCTGCGCGAGGGATTGCCGGTTGGCGCGTCGGTGACGCTGCGCAACGCCCGGATGTACGAGTTCCTGGACCGCATGATCAGCGTGGCGATCCCGCGGATCCGGGACTTCAAGGGCATGCCGAGCAAGAGCTTCGATGGCCGGGGCAACTACACGATTGGCATCAAGGAACAGATGATCTTCGCGGAGATCGAGTTCGACAAGGTCGAGCGGATCCACGGGATGGACATCACGATCGTGACCGATGCCGGCCGGGATGACCTGGCGATGGCGCTGCTGCGCGAGTTCGGCTGGCCGTTCCGTGGCGAGACGCCGCCGGCGGTCGCGGCGTAACCTGGGCGGGCCAGCGTGGGCGCTGGCCGCACCGAGAAGCATTTGAGGAGACACTGATGGCGAAAACCTGCTGGATCGAGCGGGCCAAGCGCACGCCGAAGTTCAAGGTTCGCGGGGTGCGGCGCTGCAATCGCTGCGGCCGAAGCCGCGCCGTGCTGCGGAAGTTCGGCTTGTGCCGAATCTGCTTCCGTGAACAGGCGCTCCGGGGTGAGATCCCCGGTGTCCGCAAGGCCAGCTGGTAGGGGAGCATACATATGAGCATGACTGATCCCGTCGCGGACATGTTGACCCGTATCCGGAACGCCTGCGCGGCCGGCCACAAGCGTGTCGACATCCCGGTGAGCCGCCTCAAGGGCGAGCTGGCCAAGCTGCTGCACGAGAACCATTACATCGCGGATTTCAAGATCCTCGATGATGGTGCGCGCGGCGTGCTGCGTCTCTATCTGAAGTATCACAACGACCAGTCGGTCATCCGCGAACTGCGCCGGATGTCGACACCGGGTCTGCGCAAGTACGTGAAGTCGCGCGAGATCCCGCGGGTCAAGAACGGCCTCGGCATGGCGATCGTGTCCACGCCCAAGGGCCTCATGAGCGACCGTGATGCGCGGACCGCGAACCTTGGCGGCGAGCTTGTCGCCGTCATCTGGTAAGGCCTGACCATGTCGCGAATCGGCAGAAAGCCGGTGACCGTGCCGAAGGCCGTCACCGCGAGCCTCAAGGGACAGTTCCTGTCCGTGAAGGGGCCCAAGGGGGAGTTGTCCCGCACCCTGCATCCGGAGATGAAGCTGGCGCATGCCGGTGACCAGATCACCGTCGAGCGGCCATCGGAAGAGACCCGGCACAAGGCGCTGCACGGCCTGACCCGCACCCTGATCCAGAACATGGTGGACGGTGTGGCGACGGGGTTTCTCAAGACGCTCGAGATCCAGGGGGTCGGCTACAAGGCGGAGCTGAAGCCCACCGGCCTCCAGCTGGCGCTGGGCTTTTCCCACGGCGTGACGTATCCCGCGCCCAAGGGGATCAAGTTCACGGTGGAGGGCAACACGATCGTCAAGATCGAGGGTCCGGACAAGGAACTCGTCGGCCAGGTCGCGGCGGAGATCCGGAGCCTGCGGAAGCCCGAGCCGTACAAGGGCAAGGGTGTGCGTTATCAGGGTGAAGTCGTTCGCCGCAAGGCCGGCAAGACAGGAGCGAAGTAACCATGCGTGCAGTCAAGTCTCCGAGTACCCGGCACGAGCTGCGGGCACGGCGGCACCTGCGGGTCCGCAAGAAGGTGGCGGGCACGGCCGGGCGGCCCCGGCTCGTGGTGTTCCGCTCGCTGAAGCACATTTACGCGCAGCTGGTCGACGACGATCGTGGCGTCTGCCTGCTCGGCGTGAGCGACGGCTCCGAGGGCGTGGCGGTTGATGGCGCCGGCAAGGTCGGCAAGGCCAAGGGCGTCGGCCGGCAGCTGGCGGTCAAGGCCAAGGCGGCGGGCATCATCAAGGTTGTCTTTGATCGCGGTGGCTACGCGTACCACGGGCGGGTAAAGGCCGTGGCCGACGGGGCCCGCGATGGGGGACTCGAGTTCTGACATGGCAGACCAGGAGCGTAGCATGACGGGTCCGAGCGCAGGTGGCACGCCCGAAGCACCCGGCGGCGGTGGGCGCGGTCGGGGCGGGCAGGGCGGCGGCCGTGGCGGCCAGGGCGGTGGGCCCGGTGGCCGGGGTGGCCAGGGCGGCGGTCCGGGTGGCGGTCGTGGCGGCCGCGGTGGCCGCGGTGGTCCCCGGGGCGAGCGCGAGCCGAGCGAGTTCATCGAGAACGTGGTCGCGATCAATCGCGTCGCCAAGGTCGTCAAGGGCGGCCGGCGCTTCTCGTTCAACGCCCTCGTGGCGGTGGGCGATGGCAAGGGCCGAGTCGGCATCGCGACGGGCAAGGCGAACGAGGTCTCCGAAGCCGTCCGCAAGGCGGTCGAGGCGGCCAAGCGCAACCTGGTCGAGTTTCCCCGGGTGGGCGCCACGATCCCGCACGAGGTGATCGGCGAACACGGAGCCGGTCGGGTCCTGCTCAAGCCGGCAGCCAGCGGCACCGGCGTCATCGCCGGCGGAGCGGTGCGTGCGGTGCTCGAGTGCGCCGGCATCACCGACATCCTGACCAAGAGCCTCGGCTCCAACAACCCGCACAATGTGGTGCGGGCGACGGTGGACGGGCTGGGTCAGCTGGTCACGGCGCGCCAGATCGCACGCGAACGCGGGGTCGAGCTCGACCAGATCCGCTACCGCGCTCCCCAGGAGGCCTGAGCCATGGGTCGCAATCCAGTCGTCGGCCGGCAGGGCCCGGCCTATCATGCGTCGGTCATCCCCAGCGAAGCCGCGGCACCGCGCCTCCGGGTGAAGCAGATCCGTTCCGGGATCGGGCATGCGGCCACGATGCGCCGCACCCTGATCGCGCTTGGTCTGAAGCATCACCAGTCGGTCTCTGAGCTGCCGAACACGGCGTCCGTGCGCGGCATGCTCATCAAGGTGCGTCACCTCGTGGACGTGGCGCCGGCCCAGGAGAAGTAAATGGCGGACAAGAGCACGCCGATCACCCTGTCAACCCTCAAGCCCGCACGCGGCGCCCCGGCACAACAGCAAGCGGGTCGGGCGCGGTCCGGGCTCGGGCAAGGGCAAGACGTCGGGCAAGGGTCACAAGGGTCACAAGGCGCGGCAGTCGGGTCAGAGCAATCCTGGCTTCGAGGGCGGCCAGATGCCGATGTACCGGCGTCTGCCCAAGCGCGGTTTCACCAATCCCTTCAAGGTCACGGCCCAGCCGGTCAACCTGAAGGATTTGACCCGCCTCAGCGGCACGGATGTCTCCCCGGAGACGCTGCACGCCGCAGGGATCATTTCCAAGCGGGACGTCGCGGTGAAGCTGCTCGGCAGTGGCGATGCGGACCGGGCCTATCAGGTGTCCGGGGTGAAGCTCTCCGCGACTGCCCGGACCAGGATCGAGCAGGCGGGCGGGAAGATCGCCGAATGACCGCGCCCGCCCGGCCCAGCTTTGGCATGGACCCCGAGCTGCAACGCAAGATCGGGTTCACCATTCTTGCCCTGGTCATCTACCGCATCGGCGCCCATATCTTCGCGCCGGGCGTCAATGTGCAGGCGGTCACCGACTTCATCAAGAACTCGGCGGCCGCCGGCTTCTTCGGGCTGTATGACACACTCGGCGGCGGGCTCTCCCGCGCCACGGTGTTCGCGCTCGGCATCATGCCCTATATCTCCGCCTCCATCATCTTCCAGCTCGGCGGCGGCATCGTGCCGTCGATCGGCAAGATGCAGAAGGATGAAGAGGGCAAGAAGCAGCTGACCCAGTGGACCCGGTATGTCACGGTCCTGATCGC
>JANOFA010000301.1:0-5049 GCA_031413355.1 Gemmatimonadota bacterium
GTGGGATGGACGAAGTTGGCCACGGTCTCGTACAGCCTGACATAGTCGGCGAGCGGCGGGATACGGAGCCAGGCGGCTTCGCGATAGTCACCGATGTACTGGCGGGTGGCCTGGTGGCAGAGGATCAGCGCATCCGGACAACTGCCGTGCAGCAGTCCGCAGGTTACCCCGGAGTAGCCGGGATGATTGAGGCTCCCCTGCCCTTCCACCAGGACGATATCCGCATTCTTGCTTCCCTCCAGCACCAGCCACTCCGCCGCGCCAGCGATGAAATCGGCGACGACCGCGTCCACCGCGATGCCCCATCCCTCGATCATGATGCCGGTCTGCCCCGTCGCGACAAAGCGGGTCCGGAGCCCGCGCGCGTTGAGCTGCTTCACCAGCTGGAGCTGGCTCGTCATCTTTCCGACGTTGCAGTCGGTGCCCACTGTGAGGATGACGAACGGTTCGACCGCCTTGGCCTTGCCGGAGGAGACCGGGATATTGGCCGGCGGGCGACGGAGATCATGAATCTCGACGCCCTTGGCCTTGGCCCGCGCCGCGATCACGGGATCATCGCCGAGAAAGGTGTGCAGCCCGCTCCAGAGATGGCAGCCGGCGTCGATCGCCTCGAGCAGCCAGGCCCGCCACTCCTCGGGAAGCTTGCCTCCAACCGGCGCGATACCGATGAGGATCGCGTCAGGCTTGCCCTTGAGTCCCTCCGCCATCGAGGCGACCACCGGGATCGCGCCGCCGAAGCCGAGCACCTGCTGCACCGTCTGGCCGGCGGTCTGCCGGTCGACCACGCCAACCACCCGATCCGGCAGGTAGCGGATGACGGAGTTGGCCGTCTTGGAGGTGAGCGGGTTGAATTCGCCGTCAGCGAGGATGAGGTAGCGGGAGGGGGGCATGAGAGCTGGCAGTTGACAGGTGGCAGGTGGCGGCGAACCAGCGCGGGCGACAGGGCCAGAAGATAATCCCAATAGTCTGGAGGAAAAGCGAACGGGCCGCCGAAGCGACCCGCCCACTGCCACCTGCCACCTGCTCCCTGCCACCTACTGCTTCGCCCCGCCCTCCTCATGATCATCCACCAGCTCCGCATCGACTGTGTCGCCGCGGCCCTTGCCGATCTGCTTGGCGCCGCCACCTCCAGGCCCGATCATGCCCATCTTCGACTTGAGCTCGAGCAGCTGCTGGTCCGCGCTGCCCTTGTACTCCAGCGACTTGAACTGGTCCATCAGCGTGTCGCCCTCGAACTCGGCCTGCAGCTCGGCGGAGGCGATCGCCTTGCGCTCCTGGTTCTCGATCTTCTCCGTCATCCGCTCGAACGACTCGAAGGCGGACTTGTCGCCCATCCCCGACATCGTTTCCTGAATCCGCTGCTGCGCTTCCGCGCGGCGGGCCCGGGCGACAAGAATGTTCTTCTTCCGCTTGGCTTCCTCGATCTTGTCATTCAGCGAGCGCAGCGACCCCTTGAGGCTCTCCGTCTCCGCCTTGTGCTTGACCCAGGTTTCGTGCAGCTGCTGGGCCCCCTGCAGCGCCTCGTTATAGCGCAGCAGCGCCTGCTTGGCGAGGTCGTCGCGGCCCTCCTGCACCGCCAGCATCGCGCGCCGCTCCCAGTCTTCCGACTGCTTGCGCATCGACTCGGCGTCGGCCTGCAGCTTTTTTTCGTCCGCGATGGCGGAGGCCACCTGCTGCTTGGCCTTGGCCAGCTGGGACTTCATGTCCACAATCAGCTGGTTGAGCATCTTCTCGGGATTTTCCGCCCGGGAGATGAGGTCGTTGATGTTCGACCGGAGCATCGTGGAAAGACGATCAAAGATCCCCATGCGGACTTACTCCCGGTACGGCGCTAGCGCGCCCAGGTGCGTGGCGATGGCGAGCGTCATTGATTCAAAGCTCGCCTCGAACTCGTTGAAATCCAGGTTTTCCAGCTCCAGCGTATCCACCAGCACTACCTTGTCGCCCTCCAGCCCGTAGGCCCCGTGCACGAGATCCCGGGCGTTGTACTCCAGCAGTTGGCGGCAAAGTTTCGCCTGCTGCGCCGTTCCCACCGGCAGCGTCATCACGGTGACCCGGAGGATCGCCACCGGTGGCGCGAAGTTGACCAGCACCTCCGCTCCTGCCGCCGTCCGGACCATCCACAGACCGGGCTCCACCTCGGAGACCTCCGCCGACCCGCTGTCGAGCCGGTCGAGCCAAGCCTCAATGTCTTCCCTGGTCAGCATTCTGTAGTCCTCCTGATGGAACGCCGGCGAACTGCCGACTGGCCCAATCTAACGCGTCCCGGCCGCCGGCAGCGCCTCGGGCGGCGTGTCCGCCCCATCGAGCTGCGCCTGGCGGCTCTGGGCCAGCACCCGCTCAGTGAAATCCAGCCGCTCCTCCAGCTCGACCAGCCGGGATTCGAGGGCCTCAAACCGTACCGCGTCCTCCGCCCGGGCGGAATCGTCATCTGGCGCTGGCGCGAGCCGCCGGCTGTGGGCCTGGATCCACTCGCCCGCGCCCCGGCCGATGGGTCCGAAGAACAGGCCGAGACTGCCCAGCCCGACCGCCAGCCAGAAGGCGAAATCGCCAATCCCATCACCCATGGTGCCTCCGGTGACTCAACTGCCCGGGAGTCGGAGCGACTCCGCGTCCCGGTGCCGGGCCAGTACCCGCTCCGCAAAGTCGAGCCGCCCCTCCAGCTCCGCCATCCGGTCCTGACCCTGCTGGAGTGCCTCGAGCCGTGCGTGGACTTCCGCAAGCTCCTCCCGAAGGCCCGCCGACTGCGCGCTCCCCTCGAGGCGGCGGGCGTAGGCCCGGGCGATCGGGTACACGATCGCGCCAAGAACGGCGGAAACCATGACGACCACGATGCCGACCGTCTTGATCTCTTCGGGAGACAGCATTGCGAGCTGATTGAGCATGATCATCGTGGTTCTCCCGCGCCGAGCCGCGATGGATCCCGCTGCTGGGCAAGTAAGCGTTCGGTGAAGTCCAACCGCTCCTCCAGCTCCAGAACCCGGCCCTGCGCCGCCTCGAGATCGGCCACCCGGTTCTCGAGATCATAGAGGCGATTTGAAGAGCCGGGATCGGTATCAGTCCCAGGACCGCGCCGCTCCAGCGCCCGCTTGCGCCGCCAGGCGAGGAGCCCCAGCGACACCGCCACCACCGCCGCGATGGCGCCCTCACTGCCCGCATCGCGCGACGCGCTCTCGGCGATGATCATGATCATGCCGGTGACGCTCACATGGATCAGGAGGTCAATCCAGTCGATACCGAATGGGCTGCGGCTCATCGCGCGTCATCTCCCCCGCTGAGGCGGGCCGGTTCGTTGCGCTGCGCCAGCAGCCGCTCGGCGAAATCCAGCCGTTCTTCCAGTTCCAGCACCCGGTCGCGGAGCGTTTCGCCTTCGGCGACGCGCTCGCGCAACTCCGCCAGCTCGCCAGCCAGCGACGCCCCATCCGGCGCGCTCCGTTCGAGCCGTTTCACCCCGACGCCGATCAGCGCCACGGCGCCGTAGAGGAGCGCACCAGCGCCACCCATGGCGATAAAGACCCCGAACAGCTTGACCACGTCGTCCATCAGCCCTCCGGTCCGAGTCGCGCTGGCTCGCTCCGCTGTGCCAGCAGCCGCTCGGCGAAGTCCAAGCGCTCCTCCAGCTCGGTAACATGACTCTGGGCCCGCTCCAGATCGCCCAGCCGTTCCCGCAGCTCGAGGAACCCGCTGTGGTCAACCGGCCTGCCCTCGATGCGGCGCGCGAGCGCGCGGCCGATCGGCCCAAGCGCCACCACACACACGATGCCCGTCAGCGCCACAATGGTGGCCATGTTCTCGATCAGCAGACGCATCGCAAATTGATCCATCAGACCGGCCCCCTCAGCTGCCCGGTCTCCCGCTGCTGCGCGAGCAGCCGCTCGGAGAAGTCCACCCGCTCCTCCAGCTCCGCCATCCGGTGCTGCATCCGGAGCACGTCACCGTCCTCGTCATCCCGCGGAGTCGGCGAGATCCGGTGCTCGATCCAGCGTGCCACCGCCTGCCCGATGGGCCCAAGGAGGAGGGAAGCACCGATCGCGCCGACCGCGAGGAACAGGGCAAAGAACCCCGCGCCGTCCATCAGCGTGCCCCTGGCAGTCGGTTCCCCTCGCGCTGCTGACTCAGCAGCCGCTCGGAGAAGTCCATCCGCTCCTCCAGCTCCGCCATCCGGTGCTGCATCGCCTCCAGGTCCGCCACCCGGTGGCGCAACTGCTCCAGCTCGGCCAGCATCGCCGGATCTCCCGTGGCGCGCCCTTCGATCCGCCGGCCGATCGCTCGCATCAGCGGGTAGAGGACGAGCGCCGTCCCGGCGAAGAATCCCAGAGCGATCAGCACCGTCGCCGCGGGGGGCAGCGTCACCCAGGGAGGAAACATCTCCGGCCCCTGTACGATGACCGGCAAATCCGGCAGTGGCGGCATGGCCGGCGGCTGCGGGACCTCCTGGACAGGGACGAAGGCCATCATGTCGTTCCTCCCGGCAACCGAGCTTCGTCGCGCTGCTTTGCCAGCAGCCGCTCGGTGAAATCCACTCGCTCGGCCAGCTCCCCCACCTGCTCGCGCAACCGCTCGACTTCCTCGACCAGCATGGGATCGGAGCCGCCGCCACTCGGCGTCACCCCACGAATCCGGTCGGCGAGCGCGTGCCCGATCTCGGTCTTCGATAGCGCGAACAGCATGCCCCCGCCGAAGACGATGATGATGAACAGCGTGCCTTCCATGCTATTTGCCCTCGGTCAGCCGTGCATTTTCCTGCGACTGCGTCAGCATCCGCTCGGTGAAGTCGAGCCGTTCCTCGAACTCACCCATCCGGGAGCGCAGCGCATCGATCTCCTCGTACAACCGCGGGTCATTCGCCATGTGCGCTGCGGCCTCTGCATCAAGTCGCTTCATCCGCGCCTTGACCGTGGGAATCAGCCAGGCCAGCAGAAACGGCATCACCCCGCCGAAGAACAGAATGATGATGAGCGCGAAGCGCTGGTCCGAGTTCATGCGCTCTCCCCGGGAAGCGGGCAGGCCTTCGAGCGCGACGGCCGGATCGTCCGGGTCGTTCTGGTG
>JANOFA010000302.1:0-2208 GCA_031413355.1 Gemmatimonadota bacterium
CGGTGTCTTTGTCCCGGTCGTCCTGCTGCTGGCATTGCTCACCTTTGCCACCTGGACCCTGATCGACTCCGATCGCTACCTGATGCAGGGCCTCATCTCCGCCATCTCCGTGCTGATCATCGCCTGCCCCTGCGCCATGGGTCTGGCCGTTCCCACAGCGGTGATGGTGGCGACGGGGCGCGGCGCCGAACTGGGCGTGCTGATCCGGAGTGGCGAGGCACTCGAGCGCGCCCGCGGCATCCGCACCGTCGTGCTGGACAAGACCGGGACCGTCACCGAGGGTCGTCCCACCGTTACGGCCGTGCTGCCCCAGGCGGGCGACGGCACCGCCTCGGAGATCGCGCTCCTCACCCTGGCCGCCGCACTGGAGCGTCAAAGTGAGCACCCGATCGGCGCCGCGATCGTCACCGCCGCGCGCAGCCGGGATCTCGCGCTGCCCGACGTCACCGACTTCGGCAACCATGCCGGGCTCGGCGTGCGGGGCCGCATTGCCGGACAGGAGATCGTGGTCGGCAACCGCCGACTGCTGGAACAGTTCGGCATTCCGTGGAACAGCGCTGACGCTGAGGCCGCTGAGCGGGCCGGCGGCACCGTCGCCCTCGTTGCGGTGGACGGACGGTTCGAAGGCGCCATCGTCGTCACCGACCCGATCAAGTCGGGCAGTGCGGCCGCCGTCGCCCAACTCAAGCGACTGGGCCTGGAGGTCGTGCTCCTGACGGGTGACAATCGCCACGCCGCCGAGCGGGTGGGGCGGGAGATCGGCGCGGACCGGGTGGTGGCTGAGGTGTTGCCGGCGGGGAAGCGGGACGAAATCGTCTCGCTGCAGCAGGAGGGCCATGGCGTCGCGATGGTGGGCGACGGGATCAACGATGCACCGGCACTGGCTCAGGCGGATGTCGGAATCGCGATCGGCACCGGCACCGATATCGCGATGCACACCGGCCAGGTGACGCTGATCGGTGGCGAGCTGCAGGGTGTCGCCCGGCTGATTCTGCTGAGCCGCCAGACGCTGCGCATCATCCGCCAGAATCTCTTCTGGGCGTTTGCCTACAACGTGATCGCCATCCCGCTGGCGGCCGGTGCCCTGTACCCGGCGTTCGGCCTGAGGCTCAGTCCCGCGGTCGCGGCCGCAGCCATGGCCTTCAGTTCCGTGTGTGTCGTCGCCAACAGTCTGCGGCTGCGCGGCGCGGGCCGATGAATCAGCACGTCGCGGCCATAAGCAGTTCGCCCCGCGCCTCGCGCCACATTCCGCCACTCCACCCTTTCATTGCGACAACGCGCCTGCCATGACCACACCCGATCCGGCGCCCTGCGCCTGCGGCACGACCTCTCCCGATCGCCACGCGGTCGCGGTCGACCCCGAACTCAAGACCGCGATGCTGACCCGGTTGCGTCGCATCGAGGGGCAGGTGCGCGGTCTGCATCGCATGGTGGAGGAGGAGCGCTACTGCACCGACATCATCACGCAGGTCAGCTCGGTGCAGGAAGCGCTCCGCTCGCTGGGCCGCACCCTGCTCCGCAATCACCTGCAGCACTGCGCCTCCGCCGCGATTCGCTCGGAGGACCCGGCGGCGGCGGAGGCGATGTACGATGAGCTCGTGGACCTGATGTACCGGGGGACTCGCTAGGACGAGTCCCGGTGCCACCACGACACTTGTGCAAGGCTTTCCTCGGCGGGCTGGCGGACGGGGTCAGCCCTTGGACGCTTCCGCCCGCTTGTCGCGGAAGGCGAGCGCCTTCTTGTATTCGCTCACCAGCCGGTCCATCATCGCCTGCCGCTTCGCATAGAGCCGCTTGAGCGGCCGCGGCGCGTGACGTGCCAGCGCATACGCGGTGAGCAGGGGCAGCGCCACCGAGTTGTCGAGGTAGACCACGACGGTGCCGGGCAGCATGTCCGGATCGATCTTGCCCCAGCTCACCGCCTCGTTTGGCGTCGCACCCGACAGCCCGCCGGTGTCGGGACGCGCGTCGGTCATCTGCAGGAAGTAGTCGTGCCCCCGTTCGTCGATCCCCAGCACTTCCTGAATCTGCGGCTCGGTCTGCAGCAGGAAATTCTTCGGGCTGCCGCCACCGACGATGAACGCGGCGCTCTTGCCGCCGGTCCGCTTGGCTTCCAGCACGATCGACGCGGTCTCATTCACATCCGCGCTCACATCGTAGCGCAGCTTGGATCCAGCCAGCGCCTGTTCGGCCACATTCATCCCGATC
>JANOFA010000303.1:0-3719 GCA_031413355.1 Gemmatimonadota bacterium
AATTCTGACCATTTGGTCATAAAGCAGGGGTTGTGATGAAAGTGTGGAGGAAACCGACTTGTGTAAGCAACAAGAATATAAAAAATTAAGGTTCCCCTTTAACAATTACACGAGTTGCTACGATGTCACCGGTAGACTTAACATCTATTGGGGAAGGTGCTCCACTTACCCGCAGACATGCGACCTCTTGAAAGCGCATGGCAACAAGTATTGAGGCCAGGACATGTGGCTTTGGCCCCATGGGTACAAGTGTTATCTCCCCGTCTGGACGATGGGGCGCGATCGTCTCGGCGAGAATTCGGTAGCATTTTTCAACGCTCGCCATCGGCAGTTCGAGAACGGGCTTTTGGGTCCGGTGATCATTTATTAAATCCTTGTTAATCTCTCGAGCCTTCGCAACATACTCTTTCGTCGATCCAGGTGCTGCCAAGAAGGCATAAACAGTATCCGCTTCAAGCTGATCAAGGATAGTCAGTGTGGCCAAGCCGTGAAACCCGAGCCCGAAAACCGCAACTGACTGTCTCAGACGATATGCCCGCCCTTCACAGCCCTGTATTGACGCTGTACTCCGGATGACCATAGGCTTTTTTTTCTCATCATCTTCCTCATCATATTTACCCATCGCATAAACAAAGTCGATGACCACGTCCTTGTTTGAGGCTGCAAACCTGGCCCAATTTAAAACGGTAGCATACCAGTGGCGCGACATGGAGGAGTAATCCAGGAGGATGCGAATAGGGCGATCATCAAGTGATTGGTTATACTTGTGGAGTTCTTCATAGATCGGTTTATCACCGTCTACGCTCAGAGAAATTGGTTCAATCCCCCACCGTTCCCGATAAAACTTATCATTTTCAGGTCGGTTCCCGGATAGGTCCGGCCTCCGTGCCGGACGGGCGATTTGGTGATTGGGCGGTTGGCGTACTAGTCGACAGCGACCTCCACCGGCAGGCAGACCAGTTCCCGTTCCGGGCAGACGCTGGACAGAATCGTGCCCCGGGCCGGCCCATCCAGCAGCACCGAGGGCGGTGAGGTGAAGTAGCTCCCGTCGGCGTCGCGGTCAGGAGAATCGAGCCGGAACAGCACACCATCCCGCCGGGTGAATGCCGGCAGCAGCTGCGCGTTGATCCGCGCCCCCGCCACCGGCACCAGTCGCAATCTGATGGAATCTCCCTCGGCGACCTGTTCCGCCCGCACCAGCACCCGCTCGCGTGGTGCGCCGGTCGCGCATGCCAGGCACAGCAGGCCAGAGAGGGTCACTCGGAGCATGGCGTTCACGCGCGTGGCTTCTTTTTCGGTGCGTCGGCGGGCGCCGCACTCCGCTTGGGCGACGGCTTCCGGCTCTTCTTGCGCTGCGCCACCGCGACCGCCTTTTCCACCCACTCTTCCAGCGCCTCGGCGTCTTCCAGCAGATCGGCCGAGAGGGCGTAGTACTGCATCACCTCGCCGCCGTCGCCAAAGGGCTGGAACGGTCCGAGCCCGCGGGCCTCGAAGTCGGGACGGTTGGTGTCGTCCACCTTGAGGTACAGGATGTCATCGTCAATTAGCGCAAAGAACAGCGGGCCGGAGTAGATGCCGACCCCGCCGAACATGCTGCGGGCGCGGATATCGCCAGCCACGCGGCCGAGCTGTTCCAGCACGAAGGTCTTGAAGGTGGGACTCACGCTCATCGGCGCCACTCCAGCGACAGGGGACTGGAGGAATGTACCCCGACTGCCCGGCGTGGGAATCACGCCAGCCGCCCGATGAGCCAGTACGCCGCTCCGCTCGCGAGGGCGGCGCAGGGCAACGTCACCACCCAGGAGAGCAGCACGTTTCTGACGACGGCGAGGTTGGCGGTGCGGTTGACGACGCCGATGCCGACGATCGATCCGACCGAGACATGCGTGGTGGAGACCGGCAAGCCGAAGAGGCTGGCCATGATGACCAGCAGGCCCGTGCTGAGGTTGGCCGCGAGTCCCTGACCCGGTGTGAGCGAGGTGAGCCGGTGGCTCATCGTCTCCGCCACGCGCCGGGCTCCGAGCAGCCCGCCGATGACGATCGCCAGTGCGATCGTAAGCATGCCCGCGGGCACCGAGAGTGCCGGCAGGACCAGCAGCAGCGCCGCCATTTTGGGTGTGTCGTTGAGCCCGCGGGCAAAGCTGACGATACCGGCGCTGGTGATGTGCGCCGCATCGACGGTGGCCTGAGTGCTCACGCCAAGAAACTGGCCGGCGTAGCGCTGGATGCACTCACCCGTCGTGCCGGAGGTCAGGATTAGCGCCGGCGGACCTGCCATTGCGGATACGACTTGGCCAGCGGCGGTGTGCCCGATCGGAACCAGTTGCCGTTCCGTGCCGACGCAGAGGCACCATTCCTTGGTTATGCCGAATTGCTGGCACGCTCGGCGGAAGCCAAGGTAGATCCCCGATCCGAGAGCCATGGCGAGGAGCGGGCTCAGCAGCAGGGGCAGGATGATCAGCTTGCCGAGGGCGCCGAGCTGTACCGCCGGTCCGACGGCGGTCCAGCCGCTGCCGATCATTGCGCCGGTGAGGGCGTGTGTGGTCGAGACGGGAAAGCCGAAGCGGGTCGCGAGAATGATGGTGAGACCGGCGCCGAGGGCCACGGCGAGGACGAAACCTCCCGAAGTGGCGAGGCTGTCGGGCACGAGGCCCTTGCCCGAGAAGGTCTTGAGCAGCCCGGCAGCGAGGAAGACCGAGGCGACGGAGCCGGCAAAGGTGGTCACCGTCGCCCAGGTGAGCGCCGGCCAGTAGCGCATCGTGCCACTGCCGAACAGCGAAGCGACACCCTTGAAATTGTCGTTGGCGCCGTTGGACCAGGCCAGGAATCCGACGGCGCACAGCAGCAGAATGAACATGAGAGGCCAGCTCCGGGGTCAGCTCGCCGGAGCGGCCTCCGCGAGCAGGGATCGAATGCGACTGTCGACATCGCGGTGATTGCCGTCGCCCAGGTGGAATTCGCCGTACCCTTCCCAGCGAATCTTCCCGGTGCGGTCGATAAGTACGTAGCTGGGCCAGTACTGGATGTTGTACAGATTCCAGGTGGCGTGGTCGTTGTCCTGCGCGTTGGCGTAGCTGATTTCGTGGCGGGTGAGCGCGTCGGCCACATTCTTCCTGTCGTGCTCGCCGCCGTAGGGGGGGAACTCGGGGCTGTGGATGCCGATCAGGGTCAGGCCCTGGTCACGGTACTGCCGGTCGAAGGCCACCATCGAGGGCAGCGCACCGCGACAGTTGTAGCAGGTGAAAGTCCAGAAGTTGAGCAGCACGACCCGGCCCTTGAGGCTGGCCACCGTGAGCGGCTTGCCGTCGGGGGTGTTGAGCCAGCTCGCGTTGCGCCAGGCCGGCGCGGCCTGGCCGATGCCGAGTCCGGGATCGCTGCGCCGGATGCTGGACGGGGGGCGGAGCAGGGCGGAGGTGCCATCCTGGGCCACGATGTTCAGCGTGGTCAGGGCGACGGCGCCACCGGTAAGGGCGATGACCAGGGCGAGGGAGGGCTTGAGGAACATCGGTTGGCTCCGGTGGGGACTGGGGTAAAACGCTGTGAGGGGCGGGATGGTTCGGTGGGGGGGTAGGTCCGGCCTCCGGGCCGGACGGTCGGTCGGTCTGGATGGCGACGCGCACGGTGGCCAGCGACGGCGAGTCGCCGACAATCTGGTAGCGCTTCTCGGCGTCGCGCCGGTAGTTCTTGTTCTCGGACTTCAACCGCCGCGTGTCGACGGC
>JANOFA010000304.1:0-1465 GCA_031413355.1 Gemmatimonadota bacterium
CCGACTACATCGAGTTCTACGTCGGCAACGCCAAGCAGTCCTCGATGTACTACCGGACCGCTTTCGGTTTCAGTCTGGTGGGCTACCGCGGACCCGAGACCGGGGTCCGCGACCGCGCCAGCTACCTGCTGCAGCAGGACAAGATCCGCCTGGTGCTCACCAGTTCGCTCGGCCCGGAGGGGCCCATCGCCGAGCACGTCGCCCGTCATGGCGACGGGGTGCGGGATATCGCCTTCTGGGTGGACGACGCCCGGAAGGCCTACGCCGATGCGATCGAGCGCGGGGCTCGTTCGGTGCAGGCGCCGACCGTCGCCACCGATGACCAGGGCGAGGTGATCACCGCCGCCATCGCCACCTACGGCGATACCATCCACTCCATCGTGGAGCGGCGGAACTACCGCGGCCTCTTCCTCCCCGGTTTCCGCCCGGTCGACTCGCCCCTGGTCCCCGCACCGGTCGGTCTCAAGTACGTCGATCACTGCGTCGGCAACGTCGAGCTGGGCAAGATGGACGTCTGGGTCGGCTTCTACTCGAAGGTGCTCGGCTTCATCAACATTTTGTCTTTTGATGACAAGACGATCAGCACCGAATATTCGGCGCTCATGTCGAAGGTGATGTCCAACGGCAACGGCCGGATCAAGTTTCCCATCAACGAGCCGGCCCAGGGCAAGAAGAAGTCGCAGATCGAGGAGTATCTCGATTTCTATCGCGGCCCCGGCGTGCAGCATATCGCCATCGCCACCGATGACATCATCAGCACCGTCACCGAGCTGCGGCGCCGCGGGGTCGAGTTCCTCACCATTCCGAAGGCGTATTACGAGACCGTCCTCGACCGCGTCGGCAAGATCGATGAGGACCTGGCGCCGCTGGCGGAGCTGGGCATCCTGGTGGACCGGGACGACGAGGGATACCTGCTGCAGATCTTCACCAAGCCCGTGCAGGACCGACCCACGCTGTTCTTCGAGATCATCCAGCGGAAGGGCGCCAGGGGATTCGGGAAGGGGAACTTCAGGGCCCTCTTCGAGTCGATCGAACGCGAACAGGCTGCCCGGGGGAACCTCTGAGCCATGCCGATCTATCATTCGTTAGGCGAGATCCCCAGGAAGCGCCACGTGGTGTTCCGTCGGCCCGATGGCGGGTTGTACGCCGAGGAGCTGATGGGGCACGAGGGATTCGTCGGCTCAGCCGGGTGCCAAACCCCAGAAACTCTCATCCGCACAAAATCGCAGGTTTCAAGCCATTGCGTATAGTCCAAATGCAGATCGTTTAATCGGAGGTATCAACGGCGGAATTTGGTCATGGGAACGCAATCAGGATTGGATTCAGAAGACCGAGGCCAAGGAGTTTCTATATGCTTCCAACATACGCGGGCAATTGGCGAGCTTGAATTGGAATGAACGCAACAATGTGCTTGCGATCTCCATTCTCAACGGAAGTCCAAGCCTTTTTCATTTGAAATTTGACG
>JANOFA010000305.1:0-1752 GCA_031413355.1 Gemmatimonadota bacterium
GAAGCAGAGCTGGGCCGCGAGCGGGCCCGGGGAGAGTTGCGCCAGCGCCATCCCTTCCTGGTACTCGGCCTCCGACAACCAGCCGCGCTCCTCCACGAGGTCGCGGTGCATCGCCCCGACCAGCGCGATCGGGCCACCGAATCCGGTGGTGCCGAGGCGGAGAAAGTACCGTGGCAGCGCCATCCGAGTCGGCGGGAGGTTCATGCCTGCCAAGGTAATGCCTTGGCTACAAGATCAGGTGTGCCAGCTCCTTCCCCTGCGGCGCGGCAGCCGCCGAAGTCGACTCCTCCATGGTGAGTGCTGCCCCCGTCACCTGGAAGTTGCCCGGCGGCATCGCGACAGTGAGCACCGTGGCCGCACCGACACTCGTCGGCACCGCCACCCCCTTCACCATGCCGCTGTCGGTGATGAACCAGAACTGGCACACCTGCCCGTCGTGCGGCGCCGGCAGTCCGTAGACCACCACATTCCAGCGGTGGCTCTGATTGTCCGCCAGGATGACCATCCCGCCCTGATACTCGCCCATCGTGATGCTCGCATGCCGCACAGTTCCCGCCTGCCGCAGGATCGAGAGCGTGTCCCGTGCGCCGGCCAGGGCGGTAGTGAGCTCCGCCTGCCGGATGGCGAATGCATCGGTCGCCCGTGACACCGCCTGCCGGGCCCACCAGACCGATCCCAGCGCGAGGAGGAGTGAGGCGGCAAGGGCGAGAGGGGCGAACCAGCCTCGCGCGGCACGCCGGCGGCCCAGGGCGGTATCGACCACCGAGCGGTTGAGGCCGGGGCGCGGGGCGACCGGGCTCGCCCCCAGCGGCAGCCAGGCCAGATCGCGCTCCAGCGCCGCGGTCGCCTCTCGGCACTCGGCACACCCGGCCAGGTGCTCGTGGAACGCCAGTTCCTCATCCGGCTCCAGCGCGCGAATGACATGCGCCTGACGCTGCTCGATGAACCACTCATGCGACGTCATAGGACCCACTCCCGTATGCCCGCGAGCCGCGGGCGAAGCTTGTCGAATGCGAGCCGAAGTCTGGTTTTCACGGTCCCGAGGGGAATGCCGAGCTGGCCGGCGATTTCCGACTGGGTGAGACCCTGGAAGTAGGCGAGGTCGACCACCGCGCGCTGCTCCTCCGACAGGTGCGCGAGCGCCTGGTGCACTGTGTCGTGCACATGCCAGCCAGGTCGGGCCGACTCATCCGGCTCGACCGCCGGGGCGACACGCTCCCCCGCCCCGCCAAAGGCTTCCAGTCGCCGCAGCTTGAGGGTCCGTCGCCGCCTGGCGCGCAACCGATCGATGGCACGGTTGCGGGTGATGCGCAGCAGCCAGGGCAGCAGCCGGCCGCTCTCCTGATCGAACAGGTCCACCCGGCGCCACGCAATGGTGAACGCCTCGTGCACCACCTCCTCTGCCTCGTCCCGGTCGCTCAGCATGCCGAGGGCGACGCCCAGCAGCCAGCAGCCAGGGCGCGGCGACTTCGACCAGCTCGACCAGCGCCTGCTCGTCGCGCGCGATCAGCCGCGACTGCAGCGAGGCCTCCCGCGCGAGCGACAGTCCGCGCCCCGGCGGCCCCTCCCGTCCGGGCGAGGGACCGTCGGGCAGTTTCGGGTCGGGGGTGAGCCCCTGCTCCATGGTCAGTTGTGCATCATGGCATCGGCCGGCGCGAGCGGCGACTGGGCCAGGTTCACATCGTACTGCTTGCACCAGATCAGCACGGTCGAATATGCCTTGAGGTCGGTACCGGCGGGGATCTCGATACG